>CAYTFF010000021.1:7524-12907 GCA_964437045.1 uncultured Dehalococcoidia bacterium | reverse complement strand
ATCAATTACAAGCCGATAATGACTGGGATCTTAATGATTCGCAATTTGTAGCTTTTTATCACTCACACACACATTCTCCTGCTTATCCTTCTGCTACAGATGTTAGGATGGCTATACAAAATGAATGGCTTACTGTTCAATATATGATCGTTTCACTAATGGATAAATCAAAACCGATAGCGAGGGTCTTTACTATTAATCGTGATGGCGAAATAGTAGAAGAAAGTATTGAAATACTTGATAAGTGATAATCTGCATAATTATTGGCTGATATCTATTACCATCTATCTATTCGACGCTGCGCAGAAACTCTATGCCAACATGGGAGTCTGTCCAGTTATAAATGCCGATTCATCAGACGCCAAGAAAAGGGCCAAATTAGCAATGTCTGCTGTTGTACCTGCCTTGCCCAATATAGCATTCCTAGTTCTGTATTCTGTAATAGTCTTAACTTCCTCATCAGTACGGTTCATAAATGTGAAATCTGTTATAACAAAGCCTGGCGCAATACAATTTACATTTATACCATGTGGTCCCAAATTCCTGGCTGTTACCTTTGTTAATTGGATTAGTCCGGCCTTTGCAGAAGCATAATTTGCCATTTCTGCATTCGAGGATCCAAGTCCTGCAACAGATGCGATATTAATTATTTTGCCATATTTTCTTTCCATCATATGTCTAGCTATTGCCTGACTTACTAAGAAAGGACCCTTGAGATCTACATTCAAGACTACATCCCAATCTTCCTCAGTCATTTCAAGAAAATCTTTATGCCTGAAGGTACCAGCATTGTTTACAAGTATGTCTATCTTATTGAAAGAACTTAGGGATCTAGATATTAACTCTTGGACGTTCTTATTTTTAGATACGTCTGCGTTTATGGTGATGACTTTTCTACCTAAATCTCGTATTTCTTTAGCTGTATCTTTCATTTCTTCTTCACGGAGATCGTTGATAATGATATTGGCACCTTCTTCAGCAAAACGGATGGCCATTGCCTTCCCAAACCCACGTGCTGATCCAGTTATCAAGGCTGTTTTATCAATTAGTCTTTTCAATACATTCTCCACTTGTTTAATCTAGCAGGATAAATTTTATCCATTAAAATAGGTTTGCACAAGAAATTATAATGATGAAGTTATATTTATACCTTATGTTTATATATGTAGTACTCTAGGCTGTCAGCAAGCGCAAACCAGCTGGCTTCAATCACATTACCTGAAGATCCTACAGTACTCCAAACCCGTTCACCATCAGTAGATTCTATCAAAACTCTCACTATGGCGCCTGTACCTGTTCCTTGATCAACTACTCGAACTTTAAAATCTACTAGTCGGATACTTTCTATATTTGGATAGAATTGAACCAAAGATTTTCTGAGAGCGTTGTCTAAGGCGTTCACTGGACCATTTCCTTCTGCTACGGTATGTACCATATCCGAAGCAACTCGTACCTTTACTGTTGCTTCAGATAGTATCCCGTCATGTTCAGAAGAAGATGACCTCCTGTCTTTTTCAATTACGACCATATAATCTATTAGTTCAAAACTGGGATTATAATTAGGTAAAAGTCTTCGGACCATAAGTTCAAACGAAGCCTCGGCACCCTCATATTGAAACCCTTTACTTTCTTGAATCTTAATCATGTCAAGGATTTTCGGGGCTTCTTTTTTAGGGACTAAATCAGATAAACCCAACTCCTTAAGCTTATGAAGGATATTACTTCGTCCTGATAGCTCGGAAATTACTATTCTCTTAATGTTACCCACTCTTTCAGGAGGAATATGTTGATAACTTGCTTCTACCTTTGTAATCCCAGAAGCATGGAGTCCGCCTTTATGGCTAAAGGCACTGACGCCTACATATGGCTGGAAACCGGAAGGTGGCATATTAGCTACTTCACTAATGTAACGTGATATTTCAGTTAGTTTAGATAGCTGTTCTTCACTAACACAGTCAATACCCCATTTAATTTTTAGATTTCCGATTAAGGATATTAGGTTGGCATTTCCGCATCGCTCACCATACCCATTTATAGTACCCTGGACTTGTTTAACTCCAGATTGAATGGCAACCATTGCATTAGCAACGGCCAATTCCGTGTCATTATGTGTATGTATGCCAAGAACAGCAGCAGTTTCATATTTTATTTTGCTAACAATCTCTTGTACCAGTGAGGGGATTGATCCTCCATTAGTATCGCAAAGAATTATACGTTCTGCTCCAGCTTCAAAAGCCTTCTTGACAACTTGTATAGCGTAGTCAGGATTATCAGAGAAACCATCAAAGAAATGTTCAGCATCAAAGAAAACCCGACGACCTTGTGCTTTTAGATAGGCAATTGAGTCATGTATCATCAATAGGTTCTCTTCAAGTGATGTTTCCAAAAGTTTCTTAACATGAAGGTCCCAGCTTTTCCCAACTATTGTCACAACTGAGGTGTCAGCTTTCTTTAGGGCTTGAATATTAGAATCTTTTTCTACCTGGACATTTGCTTTCCGGGTGCTCCCGAAGGCTGTAATGGTTGCCTTTGATAGTTTAATTGATTTTACCTTTTTAAAATATTCGATATCTTTTGGATTAGATCCAGGCCATCCACCTTCAATAAAATGCACTCCAAGTTCATCCAGCTTGCGTGTGATTTTTAATTTATCATCAACAGATAGAGAAATTCCCTCTTGTTGAGTCCCATCTCTTAATGTTGTGTCGTATAACTCTAACTCCTCCATCATGTATTCTCCTTACATATCAGACAAAGTCCCCATATAATAAAAAACCCCGCCCCCACAAAGGGACGGGTCTCATAGATCCCGCGGTACCACCCTTATTCCCCGAAAGCTCGGGGCTCTTAAATAGGTATTTATCATACCTAGCCTTGTTAACGTCAGGCATTTCCGTCTGAGTCTACTAAGAAATCTTTTCGATCAGAAGCTCCAGAGTGATGTTCAAAGTCAGTCAATGGCATCTGCTTTCACCGTACCAGATTCGCTAGGCCAGACAAATACTCCTACTCGTCTCCTTCATTGCTTTAGTGGATTAGTTTAACATAACTAATGGTTACTGGTCAATATTTAGCAGGATTTTTAACTATTTTAAATCCCATTATGTTCCAAGGTGATGACCATACCTCATTTATTATAAAAAGAGTCGTATTTTGAACCCGAATAATCCACTTGACACTGATGTTTCGTAATATGTATCCTCATTGGATAATTGATCTAATATTTTTAGTATTAAGATAATTGTCAGCCGCTGAAATTTTAATTAGTATAAATTTCATTTAAGTTAGTGTTTATTCAAAATACTTCATATCGGAGAGATTTTGACCGTAAAATGGGCTAAGGTAATCGACCAGAGAAAATGCATAGGTTGTCATGCCTGTACTATTGCCTGTAAATCTGAACATGATGTACCTATAGGTGTTTCTAGGACTTTTGTAAAGCAATTGCAAACTGGAACATATCCTTCAGTTCAAAGACATTTTCAAGTAACCCGTTGCAACCAGTGTGAATATGCTCCTTGTGTAACTTCATGTCCCACGGGCGCAATGTTCAAGCGAGAAGATGGTATTGTAGATTTTAATAGGGATACGTGCATAGGTTGTAAAGCTTGCATAGCTGCCTGTCCTTATGATGCTATTTATATTGATCCAGATACTCACAGTGCCGAAAAATGCAATTTTTGTAGTCATCGTATTGATGTCGGTCTTTTGCCAGCCTGTGTTGTTGTATGTCCTACACAGTCTATTATAGTAGGGGATATGAATGATCCGAAGAGTCAAGTTTCTAAAATTTTGTTGGACGAAAAAACTGAAGTCCGTCGTCCAGAGAAGAACACCAACCCAAAACTTTTTTATTTGGGATTAAATAAGGAAATACTAAAACCATCATTATTTGGCGAATCTAGTTCTACCGGGTACATGGCTTCAAATAGCAGAAAAGGTTATAACACACCAAATGGCGAAGTACAGGCAAGAGATCCCAAACAATCATCAGCAGCGACTATTATCGAATATAGAAGTCAGGCAAAACCAATGTGGGATTGGCCAATTTCAGGATATACTTGGGCTAAATCATTGTCTACTGGTACGTTTATTGTTGCTGCATTAAGTATTTTCATGGGTAAACTCGATGGAAGCTTGGCCTGGGATTTATACACGGGGGTAATTAGTACCATATTTCTGTTTATCACTGGTCTTTTTTTAATGTTGGATTTGTCTCATCCAGAGAGGTTTTATCTTATTTTTATTAGGCCGCAGTGGAATTCATGGATTGCCCGAGGGACCTTTTTAATAATGTTTTTTGGCATAAGCTTGATATTGTTTATGATTTTTAGATTTTTGGATTCTCCTGGGATTACTTTCATTTTACGTTGGACAACAGTGATATTAGGCCTATTAACTTCCATATACACTGCTTTCCTTTTTGGTCAGGCAAAGGGCCGAGATCTCTGGCAAAATAGACTATTACCAATTCATTTTCTTGTTGAACCAATAGTTGCTGGTTGTGCTGTTTTAATTTTATTAGGATGGGTGATTCCAATAACCTTTACTGAAATAACCTGGTTACGTTGGGTTTTTGTCGGGTCTTCCATAGCTAATTTAGCACTAATACTTATAGATTTAGTAAATTCGCATAAAGATGATAATAACCATAATGTTTTAAGAAACCTAGTGTATGGAAAATGGGGAAAATACTATTGGGCTGCCATTATTTTCAGCTTAATTTCAATTGGGTTAATTATAATTAGCTCGGGACTGTCTCTTCTTCTAATAGGAGCTTCTGTCGGTTCACTAATAGGTCTTTTTGCCTATTGGCATGCCTTTGTAGGAGCAGGACAGTCTATGCCACAAACCTAAGGGAGCTAGATGATATTTAGTAAAAGGAAATTTATACTCAGGAAAGGGTTGTTACAAAAATGGAATTAGTCACCTATCCACCAAAAGAGTCGTGGCAGGATTGGGCTGAAATAGATACAAAAAAACATACAAAACAGGTAGTACGTCATTACACCATTGTTACAACAGTTTGCTTCAATTGTGAGGCAGGCTGCGGTTTTTTAGCATATGTTGATTAAGAAACCTTTAAAATTCGCAAATTGGAAGGTAATCCTCTCCATCCGGGAAGTAGAGGGAAAAATTGTGCTAAAGGACCGGCTACTATAAATCAGATTAACAACCCTGATCGTATCTTATATCCTTTGAAACGGGTAGGCTCCAGAGGTGGAGGTAAGTGGGAGAGAGTAAAATGGGAAGATATCATAGATGATTTAGCAATTCGTATACGTAAAACTTTAGCCGATGGAAAACCAGATCAAATTTCCTATCATGTGGGTCGGCCAGGTGAAGACTTATATACTGAACGAGTCCTTCAGACCTGGGGCCT
>CAYTFF010000021.1:0-7514 GCA_964437045.1 uncultured Dehalococcoidia bacterium | reverse complement strand
AGGAAGAAACTGTGCAAAAGGATGGGTAACACTAAATCAAGTAAATGATCCAGATAGAATTCTTTATCCATTAAAGAGAGGCGGCAAAAGAGGAGAAGGAGAATGGGAAAGAGTAAGTTGGGACGAAGTTCTCGATGATCTTTCCGCAAGAATCAGAAAGTCTATTGAAGAAGAAAGACGAAACGAAATTATTTATCATGTAGGAAGACCCGGTGAAGATGGTTTTATGTTTCGAACTCTGGCAAGTTGGGGGGTTGACGGTCACAATAGTCATACAAATGTGTGCTCGGCGGGCGCCCGAACAGGGTATGCTTTTTGGATGGGTATGGATAGACCTAATCCTGACTATGCTAATGCGAAATTTATTTTAATGTTGAGTTCTCATTTAGAGGCTGGGCATTATTTTAACCCGCATGCCCAGCGTATTATTGAAAGTAAAATGGCTGGAACTAAGATAGCAGTGGTGGACCCTCGCTTATCAAATACTGCGTCGAAATCTGATTATTGGCTTTCGCCCTATCCAGGTACAGAAGGTGGACTATTATTGGCTATTGCCAATCAACTGATTCAGAAAGAACTTCTTAATAATGATTTTCTTAAAACTTGGGTTAATTGGGAAGATTTATTGCAAGACATAGACTACCTAAAATATCTAAAAGAAATTGGACTAATTAAATCTATGACATATGACGTTTCATACAGTGGATTCATTAAATTATTAAAGGAGCTGTATAGGGAATTTACGCCTAATTGGGCTGAAAAAGAGACCGGTGTTAAGGCTGAGGATATAATTAAGTTGGCTCAAGACATTGGAAAATCTGGAACAGCTTTTGCAACACACGTATGGAGGAGTGCTTCGGCAGCACATCTCGGTGGTTGGATGGTAGCAAGGGCATTATTCCTATTAAATGTTCTTACTGGATCAGTAGCTACGCATGGAGGCACCATCCCAAATCATTCAACTAAGTTTGTACCAAAGCCTCATACATTACCAAAGGCTCCTGCTATGTGGAATGAAAATCATTATCCTTTAGCCTATCCTTTAGCTCATTTTGAAATGAGCTTCCTGTTGCCATACATTCTTAAGGAGCAAAATAAACATCTGGATGTTTATTTTACTAGGGTATATAACCCGGTATGGACCAATCCAGATGGATTTTCATGGATTGAAATGTTATCAGATGAACAAACAATAGGTTTACATGTGGCTATGACTCCTGTTTGGAGTGAAACAGCTCAATATGCAGATTATATCCTCCCAATGGGGCTTGGCCCAGAACGACATGATTTACACAGTTATGAAACTCATAATGCCCAATGGATTGCTTTACGGCAACCTGTTATTAGAGTAGCTAAAGAGATTGCCGGAGAAGATCCAGGTAGTACGCTGGGCTCTAATCCAGGAGAAGTATGGGAGGAAAACGAATTTTGGATTGAGTTATCCTGGAAAATTGATCCTGATGGAGATTTATGAATCAGGAAACACTATGAGTCACCTTATCGACCAGGGGAAAAGATAACTATTAATGAGTACTATAAATGGATATTTGAAAACTCAGTGCCAGGTCTAAAAGAAGCTGCAGATAATGAAGGTTTAACACCATTGGAATATATGCGTAGATATGGGGCTTTTGAAATCACACAAAATATTTATGAACAACATAACCAAGCAGTAGAAAATATGTCAGCAGAAATACAAAAGGAAAATGGATTTGCTTGGAGTAAAACTAGTCCCCCAAAAATTAATCTACGGCCAACACCGGGCCCATTTGTTGATGCAAAGGGTCAAACAAGATTAGGAATAAATATTAATGGGGATTTTCTTCAGGGATTTCCTACGCCTTCTGGAAAGTTAGAGTTTTTCTCCCAAACATTGAAGGAATGGGGATGGCCTGAATACGCACTTCCTTTTTATCCCTTAAATGTTCAACAGAGAGATATAATGCCTCATATAGTATCTCAGGTACACCCATCAAAACTGGATAAAACCAAACATGAATATGATTTACTTCCTACATTCCGCCTCCCAAATTTGATCCATAGTAGGACTAACGGTGCAAAATGGTTGTATGAAATTAGCCAAACAAACCCGGTTTGGATAAATCCTATTGATGCTAAAGAAATAGGTGTAGAAACTGGTGATTTGGTAAAAGTAGAGACCGGAATAGGATATTTTGTGGATAAGGTTTGGGCAACAGAGGCCTTACGGCCAGGCGTTGTCGCATGTTCTCACCATTTGGGAAGATGGAGATTAAATGAGGATCATGGGAGTGATAGATGGAACTCTTCTTTAGTTAAAATTAATAAGGACAAGTCAGGTTGGTATATGAAACAAGTTCATGGGGTTACTCCATTTGATGGTGACAAGGATTCCAATCGTATTTGGTGGAGTGATGGGGGTGTTCACCAAAATTTGACATTCCCCGTACAAGCAGACCCAATAAGTGGTCAGCATTGTTGGCATCAAAAGGTAAGTGTAACTAAAGCCCCTCGCACCCTGTCTTATGGTGATGTTTTTGTCGACTCAGAAAAGGCTCAGAAAGACTATAATAAATGGCTTGATTTAACAAGACCAGCCCCTGGGCCGGAGAATATGCGTCGTCCTTATTGGCTACTTAGACCTTTAAAACCTGGCAAAGAATTTTTTAAATTAGATTAAAGGCAATACAAATAAGATAAGATTGTCTGGGAAGGATATATTTAAAAGGATGTTATCTCTAAATATAGTACGGATGCATTATTTGATAGGTTCTAAGAATGGCTGAAGTACAGCAATCATTCTTGTTATTTTGGTTGCAATCTTAATAGCCAGATTTTTGTCTAATGTTTGGAATCCCAGCGTTAGATGAATACGTGTCCATGATTCAGTCCACTGCTCTGGTTCAATTTCAAACCCTAGGTTAGTGTGTATCTCAATAAAGTGGTTGCTTAGTGTTTCTAAATACTTCTGGTTAGTTACTTTGTCAGCTTCAAAGTGAAGTCCCACCTCAATTATACCTCTCTTGCGCTGTACCCAAACCTCATAATGTATAGCAGGATTTCCGTAGTGAAATTTTATAAGGTTGGTTGTGGGACCTATTACCGTGAAATCCTTCAGATTATTAGGTAATCCGTAAAGAATCAGAGGAGGCAAGTGATTTAAGAATTCCCGTATCCGCATTTCAATAGGTCCAAGTTTCATTTATTTAGTAATATGGCTGTCATTTTTGCGTAGATATTTACATAGCGTTTGAAAAAGGATACTATACATGACGCTAAATGACCAAATAAGGAGGAATACTGGATGATAGGTTTTATAGGTGGAACTGGGCCAGAAGGGCGAGGACTCGCCTTACGTTTTGCGATGGCAGGCAGAGATGTATTTATAGGATCTCGTGGTATGGAGCGAGGACAGCAAATTGCTGAAGAATTAGGCACAATAATTCCATCCATTGCATCGAAAATTAAAGGCGGTGATAACAAGCAGGCTTGTGAAGCAGGTGACATGATATTGATTACTACTCCATTTGAGGGTCAAAAGGATACACTAGAAGCACTGACGACTGAACTTAAAGGAAAGATAGTAGTTAATGTAATAGCGCCTTTGAAATTCGAAAAAGGGAAAGGTGCCATGCCTGAAAGTGTCCCAGAAGGATCTGCTGCAGAGCAAGCGCAGACCATTTTGGCAGACTCTATAATTGTTGGAGCATTCCAGAATGCTTCTGCTGAAGAATTACTTGACCCAGAAAAATCTGCTGATTGTGATGTAATAGTTTGTGCTGACGATCAGGATGCAAAAAAGCAGGTTATGGAATTAGCTGAAACAATTAAAGGTATGCGTGGTGTTGACGGTGGAAAATTATTCAATGCCAAAGTTGTAGAAAGTATTACAGCTCTTATCATAAATATTAATCGAGTATATAAAGCCCATGCTTCAATAAAAATAACTGGCATAGATGGACATTAGAAATACTGATAACATTTTTATACATGCAGACTTAAAAGAAGCTATATTTTGGAACCCATGGTTTTAGGAACTTGTCGCTGTATAGCTTAAAAATTTGCTAACTTGTCCCACCCTTTGTGAAACTATTTTTATAGGGGGTGGGATTTTATGTAACTCTTAAGGTCATATGGTATGTTGTTTTTCTGTTTATGGTTAATAGACTAGTAAGCTTGAATCTTGATTAAGGATTGAGGTTTATTTAAAAGAAAGCCTACTAAAGATATATGAAAATTCAAATTCTAGGGGCACATAATATTGAAACCCGCGAAACGCGTTTAACTAGTCTCCTTGTAGATGGGATTCTTGCATTAGATGCGGGGAGTCTATCTTCAGGTCTTTCGATTGAAGATCAGTGTGAAGTTAAAGCTGTTCTGTTGACTCATCGACATTTTGACCACGTAAGAGATTTGCTTACTATGGGTATAGCAACCAAAGAACTAAATCATACAGTAGATGTTTATGGGATTAAGGATACAGTTAAAAATGTTACATCTTATTTAATGAATGGCAAGCTTTACCCAGACTTTACTAAAATTCCATCTACTAGCGATCCCAAGTATAAATTCCATGTCGTTGAACCAGGTAATAAGATATCAATTTTGGGATACAATATAATTCCGATTATCGTTCCTCATGGTCCACCTAGTATTGGATATCTTGTTAGTGATAATAGTGCAAAATTGCTTTATACAGGTGATACAGGAGCAGGATTAGCTAAAAGTCTAGCTTTTGTACAACCAGACCTAATTATTGTAGAAGTTACATTTTGTAATCGATTTGAAAATTTAGCTTTAACTTCTGGTCATATGACACCTAATATTCTTTTTCAGGAGCTCAGTTTATTTTCAAGTACTAACGGATATTTACCAAAGATAGTGGTTATTCATATGCATCCTGGATTAAAACCTGAAATCACAAAAGAACTCAAACAAATTGCATTAAAGTTAGAGGCACAGATAACCCTTGGGATTGAAGACATGGTGATTAATTTATAAATAATTGCTCATGTCTGTTTTTAAAACACATTTGGGTTGGAGTTAGCTAATGGGCGAAATTACGGCATTTATATATGATGATGTCCTATCTGAACATATTATAAGCAATCAACATCCGATGAAGCCATCTAGACTTCGATATACCTACGAATTACTAAATTCTTATAATGCTTTTGTAGATGTTAATTCTCAACTAATAGAGCCACGTCGAGCGATATCTGAAGAGATACTCCAGTTTCATTCCATGGAATATTTAGAAGCTGTAAAAAATCTTAGCCGAGGAAATGTCAAGTACAATCCAAATCTCTTCAACTTTAGTGAAGCAGGAGATAATCCTATTTATAAAGGAATGTTTAATGCAGCAATGTGGTCGACTGGAGCTTCAATAACTGCTACCGAATTGATTCTGAAAGGGAAAGTTAATAAGGTCCTAAATATTGCTGGAGGCCTACATCATGCTATGCCAGATAAAGCGTCTGGATTTTGTATATTTAATGATCCTGTATTAGCGATAAAAATGCTTACAAAAAAGGGAGCAAAGGTTGCCTATATAGATGTAGACGCCCATCATGGAGATGGCGTTCAATACGCATTTTATGATAGAGATGATGTATTAACCATATCTTTGCATGAATCTGGAGAATATATTTTCCCTGGTACTGGTTCGGTAGATGAAACAGGGACAGGCAAAGGACGAGGTTATTCTGTAAATGTCCCGCTCTATCCATTTACTAATGATGAGATTTACTTGTGGGTTGTCAGGGAAGTGATACCACTTATTGTTAATACATTTAATCCCGATTATCTTGTAACACAATTAGGCATAGACACTCACTTTCGAGATCCAATTACCCATATGGGGTTAACAGTCCAAGGCTTTTCTAATGTTGTTCAAGAATTATCAGATCTGGCTAAACCTTGGATTGGTATGGGAGGAGGTGGATATGATGTAATGGCTGTTGCTAGGGCTTGGACATCAGCCTATGGTGTCATGTCTAAACAAATGTTCCCAGACCAAATACCTTCAAACTTTAGAGAATGGTATGGGATTTCTACCTTAAGTGATGTCAATAAGCCTGAAACAGCAGACGAAGTTTTGGAGGCAGGCAGAAAATTTGCTGAACAAAATGTTGTATATATACATAATAATGTTCTACCTCTGTTAAGATCTTAGTTAGTCTAAACTTCCTTGTACTCTCCCTCCACAGTGTCATCACCTTCAGTGTTGGTTTCGTTTGTTGTATCTGTATCTTGTGAAGGATCTTCTGTTTCCTGGTTTGTTTGGCTATACACAGCTTCTCCTACTTTTTGTAGTGTGGATTCCAGTTCTGAAACTGATGATGCTATAGCATTTGTGTCTTCTTGTGTGAGATCGTTCTTAACAGCAGATATTTTGGTCTGTAGCTCTTCTTTAAGTTCATCACTTATTTTATCAGAGTTTTCATTGAGCATTTTTTCTGCGTTATATACCAAGCTATCAGCTTGATTACGTGTTTCTACAGCTTCTTTTTTATTCTTATCCTCTTCGGCGTTAGCTTCAGCTTCTTTTACAAGACGTTCTACTTCATCGTTATCTAACCCTGAGCTACCTGTTATTGTAATTCGCTGTTCCTTACCGGTCCCTTTGTCTTTTGCAGAAACATTTAGGATTCCATTCGCATCTATATCAAAAGTTACTTCTATTTGAGGAACGCCTCGGGGTGCTGGGAGTATACCATCCAAATTGAATCGACCTAGAGACTTATTCTCTGCAGCCATAGATCTTTCACCTTGAAGAACGTGTACTTCCACACTTGTTTGGCTATCAGCAGCTGTGGTGAAACTTTCAGCCTTAGAAGTTGGTATTGTAGTATTTCTCTTAATTAGAGGAGTAGCTACGCTTCCTAAAGTTTCAATACCCAAGGTTAAGGGGGTCACATCTAATAGCAATATGTCTTTTACTTCTCCTTGTAAAACTCCAGCTTGTACTGCAGCTCCTATTGCTACTACTTCATCTGGATTAACTCCTTTATGAGGGTCTTTACCAAATAGCTCCTGTACTTTCTGTTGAACTATTGGCATACGAGTCATCCCTCCTACAAGGATTACCTCATTTACCTGACTAGCAGACATTTCGGCGTCCTTCATAGCTTGTTTACAAGGGGTGACTATTTTTTGGACTAAACTCTCAACGAGCTGTTCAAGCTTTGATCTAGATAAATTCATAACGAGGTGCTTTGGACCAGTTGAATCAGCAGTGATAAATGGTAAATTTACCTCTGTCTGTTGCACAGATGACAGTTCCACTTTTGCCTTTTCTGCTGCTTCCTTTAATCTCTGTAGTGCCATCCGGTCCGCTTTAAGATCAATTCCTTGTTCCTTCTTAAATTCTTCTGCTATCCAGTCAAAAAATTTTTGGTCAAAATCGTCACCGCCTAAGTGGGTGTCCCCATTGGTAGCCTTTACTTCAAATACACCCTCTCCAAGAGTTAATATTGATATATCAAAAGTACCCCCACCTAAATCAAAAACTGCGATAGTTTCGTCTTTTTTCT
>CAYTFF010000020.1:4271-13222 GCA_964437045.1 uncultured Dehalococcoidia bacterium | reverse complement strand
GAAATGAATCCTCTAATTCTGTTTGCCAGATGGAATCGGGAAGTGATGCAATTCCCTTTACAACTTCACGTGAGGCATACAAAGAGAGAAGTTCTGCAGCCATTTCTTTCGCCGAGCGAGCCACTTTAATTTTAGCACGACTCCATTCTTGGTTACCTAGTCTTGTAACTTTGGCTGGAGTTTCTAAGGGAGATATGTATGGTGCAACCCTATCCAGCTGTTCCATAGGAACATATAGTTTGTCATTATCAGCATACTCTAGAATTAAATATTCTTGTAAACCAGTTCCCATATCTCTTTCTTCTGTATTCAAAAAACGGGCAATACCATGTTCAATATGTACCACAAAGTCACCTGGTGTTATTTCTGAAAAGAAAGCATCCCGATGAACCTTGGCCCGCCTTGTTGATCGCCTACGCTTAACGAAGTTAAAGATTTCTCTATCAGTTATCAATGTGATAGGAATACCCTTAATTGTTAGGCTAAACCCTTCTTCCAGATTTCCTTGTATTAATGAAATGTTAGTTTTTGAGGGGGCAACTTGGTGCTCTTTTAGAATACCCTTAAGTCGCTTGGCATGCTGGGTAACAATTATCAACTTTTTTCCTTTAGCAGACATGGATCGGATTCCGTGAGCTAAATCATCCATTTTTCCGTAGAAGCTAGGAGCTTCCTGGAACGGCAAGTGAAAAATTTTCCCATTTGCTTTTTTAATGTTTGAGCCCCATTGTGAAATATCTAGTTTATGAGGAACAGCATTTAAAAATTTCTTCAGTTTAGGCCAAAAAATATGGCTAGATGGAAAATTTAATGGAAGCTCTCCCCGTTTCAATTTGGAGTCAAGTAATTGGGAGGTTCGACTATCAACTTCTAATGCGAAATCTTCTATGTAGGAAGGTCCATACATAACTAAAAGGGCATTCGAAGGCATATAGTTCAATATATTGCCATCACAAAAAAACCCGGTGTATAAATTGGCTTCTTCTATACGATAACCTTCCATAAGAAGTCCAATCTCTTCATTTATACGATCTCTATATTCTTTATCACACCAAGACATATCTAGTTGATTTAATATGGTTTTTATTTTGGAAGTATCGACAAAGCTAGGTAAGATTTCTTGGGCAACATTAACATGGACTGTTTCAATCTGGCCAATAGATATCTGAGTCAGAGGATTAAAGGTTCGAATACTATCAATTTGGTTTCCATAGAGCTCTATTCGATAAGGATTAGTCGATGCAGCTGG
Source organism: uncultured Dehalococcoidia bacterium (assembly GCA_964437045.1). Taxonomy (GTDB): domain Bacteria; phylum Chloroflexota; class Dehalococcoidia; order Lucifugimonadales; family CAYTFF01; genus CAYTFF01. The sequence goes on along the minus strand of CAYTFF010000020.1, from coordinate 11,973 downwards.
AAATATATCTAAGATTCCACCCCGCCGAGCAATGGTGCCAGGTATCTCTACAGATGGCTCCAATTGATAACCGATATTCACCAAGTCTTGTATTAATGATTCTATATTCAAGTTTTGTCCCTTTGTAAGGGTAACCATTTGATTTACCAAAGTATCCCGATTGATAGTCAATTGAGCCGCAGCAGAAATGGATGAAACAATTGTACGAGGTGTAACTGAATGCATTGCAAGTGTTGATAGAATTGAAAGACGTTCTTGGACAGTATGACTATCGGAAAGATGCCTCTCGAAGGGAAGAGTATCACTTTCAGGAAAATGGACTATAGAGCCATCATCTGCATGCCAGGAAATAAGCTGGTCTACCAGGCGGCGAGAGTCATCTGGTTTGGGAACCAAGACAAGAATTGGAATATTTAATTCCTTTTTCAAACAAGAAATTAAATATGGAAGACCATTACTGATGATTTGACCAGTAGATTTGCTTTCATGTGTTAATGATTCTATAAGATCCTTGTATGGAGTTAGACCTTGTAGTGAAGGTAATATATTTAAAAGTGACAAGTTACTTTCCTAATCTTGTTCAACGCCTAAAAGGCCAGAGGACATTCCGCTAGCCATTTTGGGATTTTATCATATTTTCTAGGGGATACCGTTAATAATTTGATGTCATTGGTTCAATTTAAGATCAACTAGATAAATAGATGGGGTACATAAAAAGCCTTGAATGTTTAATAATGCTGCCAAATTTAGTAATCATAAATCTTATTTAGGACCTGTTCTAAATCATTAACGATATGGGTTGGTGTGATTATCGTCTTCTTAACCTGTGATAAATTAATCCATATAACCTTCAATCCAGCTTTTAAACCTCCAATTACATCATTATCAAAATCATCTCCAATATGAATTGTTGATTCAGGGTTTGCACTTAATTGATTTAGCGTAATATCAAATATTTTATGTGATGGCTTAGCAATCCCAACTTCATCAGAAAAAGTAAGTACATCGAAGTACTCTAGAATTTGATGTTTATCAAGATATTTTCGAAAGGTGGTGCCTGGGGTCATTGCTGTATTAGATATAAGGCCAAGCTTGTAGCCATCAGATTTTAATTTGCCTAGTACTTTTGATGCTTTGGGATGTACAGGCGGTGGATATATGTAAAATGGATTTAAATAGCCCGAGAGGATTTCGTTAAAGTGTTTATCAGTTAATCTGGATAGCAAAGAGGGATCTATTTTCTTTACAAATAATTCAATTTGCATATTAAAGCTTATATCTTTTCCACGTATTCTATTGTTGTTGCAATCCTCAATACACTGTGAATATGCTTCCTGTAAAGTGTTTTCTGAAAATATTTCGCCAATATTGAATAAAGTTTGATTTATACTTTCTATTCGAAGCTTGGCACGACTTTCTCCAAATTCAGGTTTATCTATGATAAGTGTATTCCAAAGGTCGAAAGTTATGCAGGATATTTGATTGATATTATCCAATTTATTTCACTACCTGAATTTGTGCAGGTCCTTCAACAATTTCACCTATGACAGCAATTGTTGGAACACCTGCTTGGAGTAGTTCACGCATCATATCATCAGATTTTGATGAAGGGACAGACATGAGAAGTCCGCCGGAAGTTTGAGCATCACACAAAGATAATTTAGATTCTTGACTGATGCCACTAGACCAATTTACTAAATCTTGGCTTGATAACAGATTATTATGTGTGCCCCCTGGTGCTATTCCTTGTTTGAGAAGACCTGATATTCCATCTATCATAGGAATATCACTTAATGTTAATTTAGCTCCAACGGAACTAGCCTCTAGAATAGATCCTAAGTGACCTATTAGGCCATATCCTGTAATATCTGTGCATGCATTAGCTCCAATTTTGGTCATTACATCGGAAGCGTTATGATTTAGGCTACTCATTACTTCGATTGCTTTTTGAATAATTGCATTGTCTGCAATTCCCTGTTTGGCAGCAGTAGTGATAATACCTGTCCCTATAGGTTTGGTAATTATTAAAACATCCCCAGGCTTGGCTTCTGATTTAGTAATCTGTTTGCCAGGCTCTATAATGCCTGTTACAGCCATACCGTATTTTGGCTCTTCATCATCTATTGTATGGCCGCCAACCACGATAACTCCGGCCTCTCTAGCTTTATCATAGCCCCCCTTTAAAATTGCACCTAAAATATCTTTGGGTAAATTACTTGGGAAGCCCAAAATATTTAGAGCAATAATAGGCATGCCCCCCATAGCATATATGTCGCTAATAGCATTTGCAGCTGCTATGGATCCAAACTCATAAGGACTGTCAACTATAGGAGGAAAGAAGTCCAAAGTTTGGACAATAGCCAAATTGTCATTCAGTTTATAAACGGCAGCATCATCAGCGGGACTTAGTCCTACTAATAGGTTAGGATCAGAAACTTTCGGTAACTGGCTCAGGACCTGAGCCAGGTCTGTCGAACTAAATTTCGAGGCTCAACCAGCGCAGCGAGCTAAGCTAGTAAGCTTAAATTGATCAGATTCCATCCATACTCCAATCTTTAGAAATTATAGGAATTATAATTAGATTGTAACATATAGATTTATGACAGTTTTATAAAATTAGTTACGACATTATTCCATTCGATAGGATATTCTCGATAATGAAAATGACCAGCATGATTTGTAATATGCATTTGTGCACGGTCTGTATGTTCTCTAATCAAATCAAAAAGAGCCAGGCCTTGTTCTAGTATGGCAGTTGGGTCATTCGCTCCCCAATATACTAAAGTAGGGATCTTCAGTTGGCCTTGTTTGATCCAGTTAAGAGTTTCCTCTTTCTGGATTAATAGGCTTTCCTCCCATCGCTTTGTGGTAATATTTAGGGAAGTTTTTGGAGTATAGTAGCTGCTATCTGGATTAAAGCAGTCTATTTTTTGTTTGGCCAGTTGTGATTTTGGCAACATCTCCATTAATTCACAACTAGTTACATATTCGTCTGTAACATGATCAATATTATAAGACATTCTTTCCCAAACCTGTCTGATATATTCATTGACATTGTTTTTAGGAAGGTCGCTAAAAATCCGCCACCATCTTTCAGAAAACTCCCCTACCTCTGGGGCCAAGGTTTGGCTATCAACAATTACTAAAGTCTTTGCTAAACCAGGATATTCAAGTGCAAGCCTGGTCGCTATACCAGCTCCTCTGGATTGACCAATCAGATGAACTTGCTTTAATCCCATAGTGGTAATGAAATCATACATATGCCTAACAACTGTCTGAATAGTATATCCTGAGTCAGTTTTAGGATTATCAGTCATGCCACTGCCTAATTTATCGGGAGCATATACATGAAAATTGTTAGCTAGACCTCCTAGGTTTAAAGACCATGTATTAGCATTACCTTTCCCTGACCATTCATCTCCATGAATTAATACCATTGGTTCACCCTGACCTAGGTCATAATATCTAGTTCCAATATTTTTGATCTTAGTAAATTTTGCTGTGTGTATTATTGAGCCACTATTATATAAATCTGGATGCATGTTATTCTCCTGCCGTATAATTAAAAATGAATAATCAAAAACCCACTACTCAACAGGCAATGGTATAGAGTATTTAATCATATAATTAGGATAATTTATGCTCAATTAACATAGGTGTTTGATACAATAATATATCAAATATGATAGTCTGGAAAAACTGAATGTAGTAATGACTACTTAGTAATTATTTTCTTAATTATCAGATCAGCCATTTTGTCAGTTCCGACATAACTTTGTTCTGATATCGCTACGTCAGCAGTACGATGTCCATCATAAAGGACGTTATCAACTGCTTTTTCAATAGTTTTCGCTTCCTCCTCTAGAGCAAGGGAATAACGAACTAACATAGCTGCACTGAGAATAGATGCAATTGGATTGGCAATGCCCTTATTTACGATATCTGGAGCGCTACCGTGAATTGGTTCATATAATCCATTTGAACGTTTACCATGACGTTTTGGAATTCCGGACAGGCTTGCTGACGGCAACATGCCCATAGAACCAGCTAAGACAGAAGCTTCGTCAGTAAGAATGTCCCCAAAGGTGTTCTCGGTGACGATAATATCAAACTGAGAGGGATTACGAATGAGTACCATGGAGGCAGTATCAACTAACATATGCTCCAGCGTTACATCTGGATATTCTGGAGCGATTTCGATTGCGATCTCTCTCCAAAGTTGAGAAGAAGCAAGCACGTTAGCTTTGTCTACTGATGTTAAATGTTTACTTCGACGCTTTGCAAGTTCAAATCCTACCCGTAGAATCCGCTCTATTTCTGGTTCTGTATAGCGTAGGGTATCTATAGCCCGCCGACCACGAGAATTCTCCCAGCGCCTCTTAGGCCTACCGAAGTAAAGTCCGCCTGTAAGTTCCCTAACAATTATTATATCTACATTATTAACTATTTCTTCTTTAATAGGACTGGATCCAGCAAGCACAGGATGTACTTTAACAGGTCGTAAATTGGCAAATACCCCCATTTCCTTGCGAATCGCTAAGAGTCCATCTTCTGGGCGCATTTTTGCTGTTGGGTCATCCCATTTAGGTCCACCTACAGCTCCTAAAAGTACAGCATCGCTATTTTTACACATATTTAGAGTAGCTTGAGGAAGAGGGGTTCCATTTTTGTCTATTGAGCATCCCCCAATATCTCCCGATAAGAAATTGAATGTGTGTCCGAACTTAGCTCCAATGGCTTCTAATACTCTTATTGTCTGCCTGGTTACTTCGGGCCCTATACCATCGCCTGGGAGTACTGTAATAGAAAAATGCATTAACTACCTCTTTTTATTGTGGATAACCAGAATATTATACAACGAGGGTGATTTTAAAGCTATTGAAATACCTGATTGAAGATATATATTAGCTATACTGGTAGGCTCAAACTTTTCGATGAAGGTGGAGTTTAGGGTCGAGTATTTTCGTATTCGGCTATTTCATTTTCAAGCTTAAGAATAAGACCTATGTCATCTAAGCCATTTACTAGGCAGTATTTCCGAAATTCATCAATTTCAAATAATGAGTTGAAGTCATCCGCATCGCTCACCGTTTGGTTATCTAAATCAATAGTAAGTTCATATCCGGGGGTTTTCTTAGCTTTTAACATGATGTTCTCTATATTACTTTCTGGAAGAACTATTGTAAGGAGTCCATTTTGAAAGCAATTCCCGCGAAATATATCGGCAAATCCAGGTGCTATTATAGCCTTAAAGCCATATTGCTGAAGACCCCAAGGTGCTGCCTCTCGAGAAGAGCCACTTCCAAAGTTTCTTCCTGTTACAAGTATTGAAGCTTTGTTATATCCTGGTTGGTTTAAAATGAAATCCGGATTTGGCGTTTTACCATCTTCCAAGTAACGCCAATCATAGAAAAGAAAAGGCCCATATCCGGTTCTTTCAATACGCTTTAAAAACTGTTTGGGCATTATTTGATCTGTGTCAATATTAACCCGATCTAAAGGACATACTGTTCCAGTATGAGTTGAGAATAATTCCATTGTACTATGCTCCGTATATTTGACTTTAATTTTCTAACATTGATTTTGGTTGGCACCTATAAAATGTGACTTATTTATAAGTCCATTCTCTAACATCAACAAAATGTCCAGTAATAGCTGCTGCTGCTGCCATTTGTGGGCTAGCAAGGTGTGTGCGGCCACCTTTCCCTTGCCGCCCTTCAAAATTACGATTGGAAGTTGAGGCACATCTTTCGCCAGGCTGAAGAATATCTGGATTCATGCCTAAACACATTGAGCAACCAGATTCCCTCCAATCAAAACCTGCATCTTTAAAGAAAAGGTCCAGTCCTTCTGCTTCAGCTTGTTTCTTCACCAATGTGGATCCTGGAACAACCATAGCTTGTATCTTAGGATGGACTCTATACCCCTTTATTACTTCAGCTGCGGATCTAAGGTCCTCTATGCGGGCATTAGTGCATGAACCTATAAAAACCCTATCTAGCTTGATTGATTGAATTGGTATATTTGGCTCTAAATCCATGTATTCCAAGGCGCGCACTGCTGCTCTTTGGTCAGACTCAGTTTTGAAAGAATTGGGGTCAGGAACTCGGTCCGTTATGTCTGCTACCATACCTGGATTTGTTCCCCATGTAATGTGAGGGGATAATGAACTAGCATTTAGCTTAACAACCTTATCATACGTAGCTGCTATATCAGTTGGTAGAAGACTCCATTGCTCGATTGCGCTATCAAGCTGGTCATTGCTGGGTGCGTGGGGTCGTCCGGCCACATATTTAAAAGTTGTCTGGTCTGGTGCAATCATTCCTGCCCTGGCGCCAGCTTCTATAGACATGTTACATACCGTCATTCGACCTTCCATTGATAGGGCACGTATGGCTTCTCCAGTATATTCGACTGCATGCCCTGTAGCACCATCTACACCAATCTTGCCAATGATACTTAAAATAATGTCCTTTGCGGTGACACCTTTACTCAGACTTCCTTCAACTCTAATCTCCATAGTCTTAGGCTTGTTTTGGAATATACACTGGGTTGCAAGCACTTGCTCCACTTCAGATGTGCCTATACCAAATGCTAAAGCCCCAAAAGCACCGTGTGTTGAAGTATGACTATCCCCGCACACAATTGTTTTTCCTGGAAGAGTGTAGCCCATTTCTGGTCCAATCATATGAACTATACCTTGATTAGGATTATTAATATCGTATAAAGTTATGCCGAACTCTTTAGAATTATTGCTAAGGGCTTCTAATTGTTTTCTAGAAAGTTCATCTTTTATTGGAAGATTCCTGTTTGATGTGGGCACATTGTGATCTGCCACAGCTACAGTTAGATTAGGCCTTCTAACAGAACGACCAGCAATTCGCAACCCTTCGAAGGCTTGTGGTGAAGTTACCTCATGAATTAAATGCAAATCTATGTAAAGGATAGAGGGCCTGCCTGTCTCCTCGTGAACAACATGAGCATCCCATATTTTATCGAACATCGTTCTTTTTTGGTTTGGAGACATTTGTCCTCCCTTAATTCACAACGGAAACCCTTCTAGGGCATACTTAAAGTATTTCAATATATTTTTGTAATTTCAATTATATCAGGAAACAGAGAGATGCTATTTACTTATAGATGTTGTTTCCTTGCCTGCTTCTTGCATTGCCAATAGCCTATTCAAGGCGTTCATATAGGCCTTCGCGCTAGCCACAATAATATCAGTATCGCCGCCCCGTCCAACATAAGATTTCGAATCTTTTTCAACTCGTATAGTAACTTGGCCCATAGCGTCTATTCCTTCGGTTACAGCCTGTATATTAAACTCACTTAAAACATTGGACACCTGTACTATACGGTTGATAGCCTTATATACGGCATCCACTGGTCCTGTACCTGTCGATGCATCGGTAATAATTTTCCCATCTCGGTCAATAAGTCTAACAGTTGCTGTGGCTATATCATGATTGCCACAGGATACTTGTACATGGTCGAGTTTATACACGAGAGTTTCTTTGACCACCTGTCTTTGATCAGACATTAATGCTTCAAGGTCTTTATCATTTACCTCTCGTTTTTTGTCTGCAAGTTCCTTAAAAGATTCGAAAGCAGTATCAAGTTGATCCTTATCCAAATGGTAGCCTAACTCTTCTAGTCGTGATTTAAGGCCTGCACGTCCACTAAGTTTCCCTAGTACCAG
>CAYTFF010000020.1:0-4261 GCA_964437045.1 uncultured Dehalococcoidia bacterium | reverse complement strand
AAGATCTTTGAATGCTTCGAATGCTGCGTCCAGCTCATCGTTCGATAATTCGTAGCCCAAATCTACGAGTCGGGAACGTAGCCCAGCCCTCCCACTTAGCTTTCCCAAAACCAAAGCACTGCTGGGCCAGCCAACAGATCGTGGTTCCATTATTTCATAAGTAGTTCTTTCCTTAATAATTCCATCTTGGTGTATACCAGAAGCATGCCTGAATGCATTTCCTCCAACAACTGCTTTATTAGGCTGAACAGGAAAGCCAGTGATATCGCTGACCAGACGACTGGTTGAATATATCTGCTTGGTATCTATATTCGTATCAATCCCAAAGAAATCCTTACGGGTTTCTACTCCCATAATTACTTCTTAAAGAGCAGCGTTGCCGGCTCTCTCTCCAAGGCCATTGATACATCCTTCTATCTGTCGTGCCCCAGCCCTTATTGCTGCCAAGCTATTAGGTACTGCGAGCCCTAAATCGTTATGACAATGTACACTTACTACTGCCTTGTTTATGTTAGGCACTTTTTCAAAAATATTTTTTATTAAATCCTCGAACTCTTCTGGAATAGCATAACCAACAGTATCAGGTATGTTAACCGTGGTAGCCCCAGCCTTTATTACAGCTTCTAGCATAGGAAACAGGTATTCAGGATTGGTACGAGTCGCATCCATAGGAGAGAATTCTATGTTGCTACAATACTTTTTGGCTCGTTTTACCATTTCTATAGCCAACCCCATTACCTCTTCTCTGTTTTTCCTCAATTGATGAAGGATATGAATATCAGAAGTAGACAGGAAAACATGAATTCGAGGCTCTTCTGCTCCCTTGATAGCTTCCCATGCTTGATCTACATCATTAGGGTGAGCTCTTGCAAGTGATGCAATTACAGGTCTACGTAGTTCATTGGCTATTGCCTGAACAGCTTTAAAGTCACCAGGTGAGCTAGCTGCAAAACCAGCTTCAATTATGTCTACTCCCAATCGGTCGAGCTGTCGGGCAATCTCCATTTTCTCATCCATAGTTAGCCCTGCACCGGCTGCTTGTTCGCCATCCCGCAAAGTCGTATCAAATATCAGAACCTTATCTTGTTGCATATTAGTAATCCTTTGAGAACAATTATTTTTATACTGTATCTTTCAGCCAGGGCATCTGTTCTCGCAATATTTTGCCCACCTTCTCTATAGGATGTCCAGAATTCTCTTTCTGAAGGGTATTGAATCTGGGTCTACCTTCATCATTTTCTGCAATCCATTCCTTGGCAAAAGTTCCGTTCTGGATTTCTATTAGCACTTTTCTCATATTATCTTTAACATCTTCATTCACTACCCGAGGGCCTCGAGTATAATCGCCATATTCAGCAGTGTCACTAACAGAATAACGCATATAATCCATCCCGCCTTGATACATAAGGTCAACTATTAATTTAAGTTCATGCATTACTTCAAAATAGGCTATCTCAGGTTGATAACCAGCCTCTATAAGGGTTTCAAAAGCAGACTTTACGAGAGAAGTAACTCCTCCACATAGTACAGTCTGTTCACCAAAAAGATCTGTTTCTGTTTCCTCCTGGAATGTGGTGCCTAATACTCCGGCTCTGGTGGAACCAAGACCTTTTGCATAAGCCATAGCTTTATCCATGGCCTTAGATGAAGCATCTTGATGTATGGCAACTAGGGCCGGGACACCTACTCCCTTGGTGTAGAGTTCTCTCAACCTGTGACCAGGCGATTTGGGAGCTATCATTGATACGTCTACATCCTTTGGAGGTATTATTGTTCGGTAGTGTATGTTGAAACCATGAGCAAACATTAGGGTTTTGCCTTCCACCATATGTGGAGCAATAGAATCCTGATAGATTTTTGCTTGCGCAGTATCTGGTACTAACATCATGATTATATCCGACTTTTTGGCGGCTTCTTTAACTGTAGCTACCTCTAAATTATCTGCCTTGGCTTTTTCCCAACTAGAGCTGCCATCATATAGTCCTACTACCACACTAACTCCACTGTCCCTAAGATTCAGTGCGTGGGCATGTCCCTGACTTCCATAACCAATTATAGCCACTGTTTGATCGCTAAGTAATTCCAAGTCAGCGTCTGATTCATAATATATATCAGCCATTAATTTTCCTCTTCATTTTACTTTTCATTTAATTAATCTAAACACTTCCAGTTTCAGAAAATTTATCTTGATGTAAACTTATTCCTTTATTCAATCCATTGTCCTTGAAGGCCAATACTTCTTCTGAAGAGCCGGTACCTCCTCTATTCATGGCAATCATGCCAGAACGCATCAGTTCCACTATTCCAAATGGATCCAGTAATTTGCATAATGACTCAATTTTGTGCTGATCCCCGGTTACTTCTACAACTATTGATTGATCCGAGACATCTATAATATTGGATCGGAAAATCTCCACTATTTGCATAATTTCCCCTCTGCTTTGAGCATCTGCCTTAACCTTTATTAAGGCTAACTCTCTGGAAACGTAATTTTCCTTAGCAATTACCGTTACTTCGATTACATCAATCAGTTTTCTTAACTGTTTGGTAATCTGATCTACAGTATAGTCGTCTCCTTCTGCAACAAATGTCATTCTAGACAGCCCTGGAACTTCGCTATGTCCTACCGCTAGGCTGACAATATTAAATCCCCTTCTCCTAAACATACTAGTGACTCTATTGAGAACACCTGGCTTATCAATTACAAACGCTGTTATTGTGTGAGTTGATGGTCCCATTTACTTTTGACTCTCCCTCGGTTCTTCAACTAATTCTTTAACACTGGTTCCCGCAGGTATCATAGGATAGACATTTTCCTCTTCCTCAACATGAAAATCTATCAAAGCAGGCCCATCATATGCCATTGCCGTTTCTATTGCGTCTCTTACTTGGGTTTTTTCTGTTACCTTAATACCTAAAAGCCCAAAAGCTTCTGCTAATTTAACGAAGTCTGGATTTCTTGTGTAATGAGTCGCGACATAGCTTTTATTATAAAAAAGCTCTTGCCATTGTCGGACCATACCTAGGTATTTGTTGTTCATTAGGGCAAATTTAACCGGTATTTTGTTCTCGACCATAGTAGCTAGCTCATACATAGTCATCTGGAAGCCACCATCTCCTGCGACTGACCAAACAACCTTATTTGGTTGTCCTACCTGAGCACCCATTGCAGCTGGTACTTCGTAGCCCATAGCTCCCAAGCTACCGGATGTAATCAGGCTATTGGGATTTTTATATGTATAGTGTAAGGCAGCCCACATTTGGTGTTGTCCTACGCCAGTTACTATAATTGCATTTCCTTTGGTAATTTCAGAAAGTTGATTAATTACGAACTGAGGAAGAAGTTTATCTGTCTTACGAATACTTAAAGAAGGATGCTCTTTTCTTAAGTTTTCAATTCTCTTAATCCATGTTGGATTTTCACCAGCTTCCACTAGCTTATTCAATCGAATTAACACCTGCTTTAAATCCCCTATAATGGGTAAGTCAACCTGAATATTCTTATTAATTTCTGCTGGATCTATGTCAATGTGTATCTTCTTAGATTTAGGCGAAAAGTCACTAGCCCGACCTACAACACGATCATCGAAGCGCATTCCTAAGGCTACCAATAGATCTGCTTCATCTATTGCGATACTTGCATAGGCAGCTCCATGCATACCAGGCATTCCTACACTAAGTACATGTGTTTCAGGGAATGAACTTATGCCCAAAAGAGTTGTAACTACTGGAATTTGGGCCTTCTCTGCAAATTCCAGTAGTTCCTTATATGCTCTTGATATGATTATCCCGTGGCCTGCTAATATCAAGGGCTTCTTCGATTCCTTGATAAGCTGCAAGGCCTTTTGTATTTTTTCTTCATTCACTTCCCCATAGTTTTGATATCCAGGTAACTTTTGTACACTAGTAGGATATTCAAAATCAGCTTCTTCATTAAAAACATCTTTTGGTATATCTACTAGAACCGGTCCAGGTCTCCCAGTTCTAGCTATATGAAAGGCTTCCTTTATGGTAGGTGCAATATCTGAAGCCTTCATGACTAAATAATTATGTTTGGTTATTGGCAGAGTTACACCAGTGGTATCTGTTTCTTGAAATGCGTCAGTGCCTATTGCAGCTCTACCAACTTGCCCTGTTATTGCTACCACTGGTACCGAATCGCCAAAAGCAGTCGCTAGCCCTGTGGCTAAATTAGTTGCTCCTGGTCCTGAGGTAGCCCAAGTGACTCCAACTTTGCCGGTTGCTCTTGCATATCCAGCTG
>CAYTFF010000019.1:9005-13286 GCA_964437045.1 uncultured Dehalococcoidia bacterium | reverse complement strand
ATTCATGCCACTTGATTAAAATCTCAATAAAGGAATTAAGATCTTTATCAAGTTTGGCAATTATATTTAACCCTAATTCCTTGGCAATCTTGAAAGTATTCTCACCAATTATCGCCGTAGGGGCATTTAAAAATTCTTTGTCTAATCTAGTCATTGCATAAACTGACTCTTTCGAATTATAACAAATTAAACCTGGGCTAATATTGAGTATCTCTTTAATTGTAGCCATTTCGGTATCTGAGGGTTCAAAATTGCGTATTTCTATAACATCAGCCCCCTTATCCAAAAACTCTTCGGCTATCTGATTATTATTAGATCCAAAAGCAATAAAAACACGTAACCCAAAAAGTGGCCTCTTTTCATACCACGCTAATTGATCAACCATAGGGACAGTTTTCCCAATCACAAAGATAGAAGGATGTTTGACCTCAGCTTTTTTAGCAATAGACGCAATACTTTTTAAAGGCCCAGTAATAGTTTTCTGCTCAGCCGTACTACCAGATTGGACAATAGCAGAGGGAGTATTTGGGTCCAATCCTTCAGCTATTAAGTCTTTAGAAATACTTTCAATACCTTCGGTAGCCATAACACAAACCAACGTACCTACTTTTCCTGCTAGTTGTATCCAGGGGGAAGATATTCCTTGATTAGTTACATCGTGCCCACTAACAACTGCAAATGAAGTTGAAAACCGCCTATCTGTAATTGGGATTCCAGAATAAGCTAATACCGATACAGGTGACGTCACACCTGGAACCACTTCCCAATTGACTCCAGCCTCGGCCAATGCCACTGCTTCTTCTCCTCCTCTACCAAAAACAAAAGGATCTCCACCCTTTAACCTAACTACCTTTTTACCCAGTTTCGCCTTTTCTATCATTATGGAGTTAATCCAATTCTGATCTCTATTTTTGCCAGGAATCCGATTACCTGCAAATATAAGTTCAGCACGAACTGGGGCTTTAGCTAAGAGCCCTTTAGGACTCAATCGATCATACAAAACAACATCAGCTTGTTGCAGACGACGTAGGCCCTTTAATGTCAACAACTCAGGGTCACCCGGACCTGCACCTACCAAACTTACAAAACCTGTATTAATACCAATAAATTCTTTTGACATATGATTCAAGTAAAGCCCTGTTATAAAAATTAATTTAGATAAGAATATGTCTTTTAACGCTTATTTTATATATATTATTTGTACTACAAAATAACTACTTTTCAAGGCTACTTTTTAACCTCTACCTAGTTGACTCCCAATCCTTTCCCAGATCTTGTCTATCTATTTCCTCTTTTATAGCTTTCTGCCATGTTTCGGAATTTGGTTTTAATTTTTTGGATCTCAAATCATTTCTTATTTGTCCTACTATTTCTAAAAGATCCCCATATTCTTCAGGTATGCGTTCTTCAATATTTTCTCTTATAAATCTTGCCATCGCCGGACTTCGTCCACTTGTTGATATTGAAATAGCGAGGTCACCTCTCTTAACTATTGCTGGAGCAATCCATATACAAAGAGAGGTTATATCCATAACATTTAACAATACACCTTCTCTTTCAGCCTCTATAGCTATCCTACTACTTAAATCTTTATCATAGGTAGTAGCTGCAATTGCCAGGAAAATATCCTTTAGATCCCCTTCTATATATTGGCGAATTATAAGCTTTATTCTATTCTGTGAATCAATTTGTTTTAAATGGGGGGTAACTTTCTCAGTGATAACTATTACATTCGCTCCGGCAGCTAATAATCCGTCTACTTTCTTTCCTACCTCAAACCCATCTCCTATAACAGCACAATCACGATTTTCTAGATTTATGTAAACTGGATAATATCCCATTTAAGTCTGCTTCTCAGAATTATTTGAATCTATTTTCCGTAGTGGATTTGTAATACTAACATCTAGTTTGTCAAAGTATTCTGCAACTGCCAAAACCAACGGGCCCATCTTTGGGTGCTTAGGAACTACATGAGGTGAAACTCCTTCTTCTGTCAATGCTCTGACACAAATCGGACCAACGGGTGCTACAATTACTCTATCTTCAAATGCTTTCCTCAGATTTTTGTCCATGTCCATTTGTCTAGCTACTTGAAACAAATGTCTAATTTGAATCTGAGTTGTAAATAATACAGCATCTACTTTAGAATCTACTATTTTTATAATTGCGTTTTTTAATGGATTAATATCCTCAGGAAGTTCCCATTTATATAAGGAAACTTCTAAGACTTTCGCCCCCATAGAATGCAATTCATCTCTAATATATGAATTAATCTCTCCATAATGCTGGAGAGCTACTATCTTACCCTTAAGATTCCATTCCTTAGCACGTAGCGCTTCTATTAATACTTCAGTCGTAAATGGCTCAGGGGGAATTAAATCCACAGGAATCTTATATGAACGCATTACAGCTAAAGGTTTAGGTCCCCTACAGACAACCTTTAAGGTCTTTAAAGCATCTATCAGCTGGGATTGATTATCTAGTGTCTCTGATGCAGCTAACAGTGCCTTAGCTCCTACTCCTGTTAGGAATATAACCATCTCTGCTTTTCGGGTCGAGATAGCATTAATAAAATCAATAACCTCGTGTCTTCCAGGCAGGGGAACTTCTTTCATCGCAGGAGCAAGTATTGGTTTTCCACCATGCCGTTCAATAAGTCCAGCTAATACTGAAGGCATACGCCCTTCAAGGGTTACAATAATTCTTCCCTGAAGATAAGCCACAAATTTTCTCCTCTAAACGGCGCACTCGCCCTCGCCTCTCTCCATTTTATAAAGAATAGTTTTCTCAAAATCCATATAGAGAGTGATGGTATTTTTATCAAGTTTAGGGACTTGACTAACTGAGGAAACAATTTCCTCAAAATACTCTTTCCCTAATCGTGTTACAAATTCCTTAAATTGTTCCCCATTATTGCGTTTTTCCTTATAGTCACTCAGTATCTTAAAAAGTGCTTCATCCACTCGTTTGGCAGGTACTTTACCTCTTGGTCTAATACCATAGGATACATCAGCATTTTCATAACTGCCTCCTAAAAAGAGCTCATAAGCTGGAATTTGAGCTCCCGTGGGTCCTTTCATTACTCCACCATGAAAACCAATATCAGCCAAATGGTGGCGACCACAACCATAGGGACATCCACTGGCTTTGATATGCATTTTTTTAATGAGTGGATCTTCAAGAAGATTAGCTCGTCCATTGGCATCATTCATAGCCTCCATTACTGCCCTACCAAGTCCCATAGACGAAGTGATACCTAACTTACAGCTATCTGTTCCAGGACAAGTAGTAACGTCAGTTATGAGATTCATGTCAGAGTCAGATAGACCTAAAATTTTCAAGTCACTATAAATTTTATAAAGATATGAATCAGGAACCCAACGAAACATTAGGTTTTGCTCGGGAGTAGTTCTGACACGATGAGTTGAATATTTCCTTGCTATTTTAGCTAATCCTTGATATTGAGTGGTATTAAGATCGCCTTGATATACTTTTACGCCTACAAAATTATACCCACTCTGTAATTGCGGTATAACATTGTTAGATTACCATGCATTAAATGCCTTAACATCTACATTTAATTTAAGTTCTTCAAATGAGGGAATTGGTATAAATAATTGTTCAACAACAAAGAACATGAAATCATCAATATTTTCATAATTAAGTGCCCATTTCTCAGTTAACTCTTGGTCTACTTGATGACGAAAAGATTCTACTCCATCTCTAAAAATAAGTTCCTTAATACGTGCCTTCATTCTATTTTTACGTAACCATGCCGTATTGTTATATACTCTAAGAATAGCTTCAGATACCTTTAAGAAATCTTCTACAGGAACAAATTCATAAACCACGGCTGCTTTCAAAGGATGAATTGAAGTACCCCCACCAACGACTATCTTAAAGCCTTTACGATCTTTACCATTTTCAGTCTGAACTCTGGCTATAAATCCTATGTCATGCATCAGGGTAACTGCACAATCATGTTCACCACATGAAAAGGCCGTTTTGATTTTACGGGGCATATTATAGGTAAAATCTCTTTGAACAAAATTACGAACATAGGCTCCGAGATAAGGTTGTATATCAAATGCCTGCTGAGGATCTAGCCCTACCATTGGGCAACAAATGACATTACGTACCGTGTTTCCGCAAGCATCTCTAGTACTTAGTCCAATTCTATCAAGTATTTTCATTGCTTCAGCTGCGGTTTCTAGAGTAAGGGAATGTATCTGGATATTTTCCCTGGTTGTAAGATGTCCTTTTTTTAAGGGGGCGTAACGC
>CAYTFF010000019.1:2222-8995 GCA_964437045.1 uncultured Dehalococcoidia bacterium | reverse complement strand
ATATCAGCTAATCCTTCTAGTTGATTTGCATGAAGCAGTCCACCAGGGATTTTAATTCGGAACATTTGCGCTTCATCTTGTCTTTGCCCATAAACTCCTAATCGCAGTCTATATTGTTGAAATTTAATTTCATCCTCATTGTCTTTTCGGAAAGAAGTGACTGTATCTTCGTATTCTTTTATTTCCCCATGTTTATATTGTATAACCGAGTAAGGCATGTTTTTAGCGTTCATACCTTCTTTATTTGATTTAGATTTTGTTGTCACTATCTCCTCCAGAACCAATAATCAGACCATTCGAAATTTTTAATATATTGAGAAATAAAAAATCGCTCTGGCTATTCACCAGAGCGATTTTAAATTGATTAACTTAGTTTACTTAAATTCCTGTGATCATCCCAAATTACAAACGCCACCTGGTGCAATATCATATATAAAGCACATACAGGAGCACTTAACCATCGAAAAACTTGAAACTTGAGCTTCTTTCATATTGTGAAAATTTTAACATCCATACTCAAACCTGTCAATATCATCTATCTATAACGGATTGTATTTAAGTGATAGAAAAATAATTCAAAATCTTTTGAATCCTCAAAAGCATCGACTAGATTCTTCTTTGTTCTTCAGCTTCATCTAGCAATCTATTCACTAATGGCCGTATTTCTTCTATACGAAGATCAAAACTGGAAATAGAAATAGCTCTGAAAAGTACTCCTGTACTTACAGAGGTTTTAATTGATTTCCCTTCAGAAGGAAGCGAAACGCCAATTGCTTCAGCAACCAGCTGAGCTCCCAATTTACCAACATTAGAATTGTAGCACCTTGTTAAAGCTCGTCCTTTGTGAAGGAGTGTCACTCCTCCTTTATTATGCCTTAAAATAATGTCGACTTTTCTGGATGGAATCGACAAAATTTTTTCAGCGTAAGGCCAACTACTTTTTCTACTTATTCCCATTAATCCACATACCATACTATATTAAAAATATGCCGACATTTAATTTACAGTTTCAAAATAAAACTAGAATTTAAGATAACCGTACAGTTCATAATATAGATTAATTGTTACTTGATTGTTCTATGAATTCAAAAATACGTTGAGGGCTAAGTGGTATATTGCTCGGCTCAGGACCACTAAGCCCTAGGGCATTAGCAATTGCATTAGCAATTGCAGCTCCACTAGCGACGGCGCCTACTTGGCCTACTCCTTTAACTCCTCCAGTAGTGAAAGGTGATGGATGTTCCAAAAATCTCACATCCATATATGGCATATCTATAGATAACGGTACTAGATAATCCATCAAGCTACCTGTAATAACTTGCCCTTCAGTAGTAAACTTCATTTCCTCAAGTAGTGCCATACCGATACCCTGACCTATTCCACCAATTACCTGTCGGTATACAGAATCCCAATCTAAAACATGTCCGCAATCTATTACAACAAAATATTTAAGTACCTTAACAGCAAAACTACCCGGATCAATTTCGATTTGAGCTATATGAGCACCATTAGAAAAGACTTGATTTTCAAGATCTGAAACATGAGTCACCTCGAAAACAACATCTTGATTATTACGATGCCTGCCTATAATATTTACAAGCTCATGGAAACTAATGTGCTTCCTATTTTGTTCATTTGTCACAAATCTAACATCAGCAAAATTAAACTCTATTTCTATGTTTAATTCTCTTTTTGCATCATTAACCATAATCTCTAAAAGACGATTAACTCCACCGAATACTAATTCTGATATAGCGATTGCTCCTCTATCAACCCCAGTCCCAAAACCTTCGGGACATAGTTCTGTATCAGCTTCATTCACTACAATTTTTGCTGGATTTACACCCAATCTCTTGGACAGTAATTTTCTTATAAGTTCATCATGTCCCTGTCCACTAGCAGCGGTACTTATATTGAATTCAAGAGATCCATCAGCTAATACTTTTATTCTGGCAGCATCATAAGAGGCCATAGAGGTAACACCTCTTTTCGCATAATCCTTTGAACTTGTTCCACTATGCTCATTAAAACAACCAATTCCTATGCCAGATAACATGCCAACAGAAGTTTCATGTTTAGATATGTATTTGGAATATTGACTACTTTTTAATGCCAATTCTAGTGTCTTTTTATAATCCCCACTATCAAGAATTTGCCCTACCGGTCCTTCGTGTGGAAATTCCTCTTTAGTTAGTAAATTTTTCAACCTAAGTTCCGCTGGATCAAGAGAAAGCTTATGTGCTAAAATATCCATCATACGTTCAGTAGCGAAAGTGGCTCCGTTCATGCCTACCCCTCTATAGCTACCTAAAGTTGCCTTGTTTGTAGCTATACCTGTTATCTCCATTTCAGCAACACCTACACGATATACACTGAATAAGGACGTAGATGCTGTAGCAGGTATAATAGATGCACCAAAAGGATACAAATGGTGAGCACCACAATCGGACATAATATTAGCTTTCACAGCCAATATTCTTCCCTCTTTATCTGCGCCCAATTTAACTGTTATTTCGGTTTCATGGCTTGGTTGACCAGAAGTCAAATTTTCAGAGCGATCTTCTACCCATTTTACAGGTCTGTTTAATTTAATAGATAACCAAGCTAAAGCAATTTCTTCGGCATAAACCCCTGCTTTTTGGCCAAATGTTCCACCAACATCTGGACGAATAACTCGTACTTTAGAGTTTTCGATTTTTAGGGATTTACTAATAGCTGTACGAACGCCCCAAGGATTTTGAGTGGATGACCAAACTGTAAGAGTTTCTGCCTTAGAATCAAATTTGGCAATTACCCCTCTTCCTTCTAAAGGAGCAGCTGATTGCCTGCCATAATTAAAGGTATGTTCAAATTGTATATAACATTTTCGGAAAATGTCCTTAGTATATTCTTTATTAATATATTTATGATAAAGAATGTTATGCGGCACTTCTTTATGTAAAGCTACTGGGCTTATCAACGATGCATGGATATCCACTATAGGAGCAATTTCTTGGTATTCAACATCTACATCATATTTTAAATCCTCAGCCTCATATGGACTACCACCATACACCATGCCAATTGGTTCCCCAACATAATAAGCATGCTCTGAAATAGGATACCAATCGTAAGGTACTACACCTGTACCTTCAATCCTAAGTGGTTCAATTTGCTCCATGAACTCAGAGCCAGAAATCAGTCTATCTTGGTTACCTGCCAAAGTCATACTATTTATTTTCGCGTGAGCTACTTGACTCCGGACAAAAGAAACATGAACCATATCAGGAATATCCAGATCAGCCAAATATTGTCCTTTTCCAGTGACGAATCTACGGGCCAATAAATTCTCCTCGGGCACCATACTTAACAATAGCTTTAATTATTGGTTCATACCCAGTACATCTGCAAATGTTGCCTGAAATAGCTTTCCTTGCCTGATCTTCTGTAATATTTCCTTTAAATTTTGAGAGGTATCCTAATACTGTCATCAACATACCAGGTGTACAAAACCCACATTGTAAGGAGTCATTATCTAAAAAGATTTGTTGTAAAGGGTGAAGTTTATCTTCTTTCGCTAAACCTTCTACGGTAGTAATAAAATGTCCATCACATTGAACAGCAAACATCAAGCAGGAACGAACAGATTCACCATCTAATAGAATTGTGCAAGCTCCACAAACGCCATGTTCACAACCAAGATGTGTTCCTTTGAGGCCAAGAGAGTCTCTAAGAAAATCGGCAAGTAAAAGTCTGGGTTCTATTTCAGCTTCAATTTTTTTACTATTTACATATAAAGTTATTGTAACTCGTGATTCACACATAAATTCTTTCTACCTAAGCCAAAAATAATCTGATCGTTTTTAATAACACATTAAGACAGTTGCCTTTAAGAAAGATCAGCCCTAACTCAAATTCCTTATATCACCTACTAATCCTTCTTTATCAATTGAAGTAAATGATAGTGAAAAAAGGTGGCATTTGTCTACACCAATTATCTTTGACAATGTCTCAGTTCTATAAAGATATATCTAAAGTTAATCCTCCAGATGGCATCAATTACCCACAAAAAACGGGGGCCAGAGATTAGACACTGGCCCCCGTAATATTAGAACTATTTCTTATTTGATAGGGTTACTTATCAAGCCAAATATCGCGGACTCTTAACTGCAGGTCGGGAACCTGAGTGAAGTTCCGTAAACGTGAACTGACACCAGTGTATTCAGCTCCCCACCAAAGATATATAAAAGGAGCATCTTCAGCCAATGTAGTCTGTAGCTGATCGTATATCACTTTAGCTTTAGCTGTATCATATATTGAAGCTCCCTCTTCAAAAAGCCTATCTACTTCGGGACTGTTATAGCCCCAGAAGTTCATGCCTCCCTCACTATGGAAGAGATTCCTTATTCGAATATCAATGTCGACCCGTGGTGTCCATCTGGTGGCTCGGAAATCTATTTCTCTTTCAACAGTCATACGCCACCCTTGACCACCAGGTACAGTACGAATTTCCATATCAATTCCAATTTCTCTCATCATAGCTTGAAGACTTTCAGTCTGCTGGAGACTAATTGTCCTGGATTCTGTCCAAAATGGCACAGGCTCCCCATCATAACCAGTCCTCTTGGCTTCAGCCAGTTTGGCTTTGGCCTGATCAACATCGTAGTAATATGGACGTATTTCAGGGTTATGGGCCCAAGTTGCACTCATAAAGCTCCCTGCCACCGTACCTGCTCCACCATGAACCACCTTCAACATAGCCTCTCTATCAATTCCAAACGCTATAGCTGCGCGTAAAGCTTGGTTACTCCATGGGTCTCTATCAACCGATAAGTGGAAGGCATAGGTTCGACCAGAGAGCTGTTCTCTAACCTTAACTTTAGAATTACCCTCAAGTTTAGGTACATCATCAGCACGAATCTCTCGAACAATATCTATCTCACCGGTCCTTACCATAGCAAACCGAACTGAACTGTCAGGTATGTGTTCGAATACTATTTTATCTAGATATGGCTTACCTTTTTCCCAATAGTCATCATTTTTCACTAAGACTGTACGTTGACCAGGGATATATTCTTTCAAACGGAAAGAACCTGCACCAATTGGCTTAGCTGCAAAGTCACTGTTTCTATTAGCATAACCGTCATATTTTTTTACAGCGGTAGGTGAAACCATCAACCCTGCCTGCATAGCCAATTGGAATACCTGGGGTCGATAAGCTTCACTTAGTTTTATACTAACCGTGCTGTCATCCACCACAGTAACACTTTCAATAGACTTAAGGTCACCTGCTCTGGTTGACGCTACTTCAGGATCTCTAATACGATCCAAGTTCCATTTAACTGCTTCAGCGTTGAATGGAGTACCATCATGGAATTTGGCTCCTTTTACAAGGTGGAATGTTATGGTCTTAGAGTCACCGGATATATCCCAAGATCTAGCTAAATCTGGAATTATACTGGCTCCTTCATCAAAGGCTAGTAAACTATGGAAAACTGGATAACCTACCCAGAGTCCTAATTCAGAACTCATATAAGCTGGATCAAACCCATCGGATGAATACCCATGGGCTGCCTTGAGAGTTCCACCGTATTTTATTGCCTCACCTGCTGTTGCCGTAGGAGTAGGCAAAACTCGAGTAGCTGTTGCCCTAGCTGGTATAGCTGTAGGAGCTCCCGGAATAATAACAACTGGTGCCTGCCCTGCAGCGACTGGGGCTGCAGCAGCAGCTGGTATAGCCGGAGCTGGAGCTGGAGCTGGAGCTTCCGCTTCACAAGCAACTCCTATAAATAACATCAAGCTAATTGGGATAATGTACCAAGTTCTTTTATTAAAACCCATGATTAACACTCTCCTATATTTTATTATGCCCTAGCTACCCTCATATTCTACTAAAAGATTAATATAAAGTACAAGTAAATTCCTGAGAATCAGTTCCTATTATAATGAAATATTTACAATCTTAGAATTTAATTCCTGAAATGGGGCATTATTTTGTCCCCTATCTCTCGCATCATGCCTTTCTTATCAATTATCGTATATGTAGCAGTTGCAATAGTGGTGACTCCAGCCTTCCCTAGCTGGTAAATCCCTTCACAAATGTCATCTACATGCCCAGCAAGATGAACTTGATCTATCATCCGTTGGGTTACATTTTTAGATGACTCCGTGTCAATTTTTTCATGATCATATTTATCCCAGTTGGCTTCATAGTGTCTCCATTCTTCCAGCAAGCCAGGATGTTGCTCCTCCCATCGATTAGTGAGTTCAGAGATGACAGGATCATCCTTAAATCTTTCTAATAGGTTAATTGTTATCCTTGGCACATGACCAGATAATTCTCTTTTGGCATCTTCTTTGGAATCAGCAACATAGATGTATGAACGTGAACATATGTCAAGTTTGGTCGGATCCCGCCCAGCGGCTTCCGCTCCTCTATAAACATGGTCTATCTTCCATTTAACCAGTTCAGGAGGGCCGCCCATAATATAGACTCCATCAGCAATCTCTCCGGCTAATGTGAGAGCGCGCGGGCCCTCTGCAGATATATAAATTGGGACTGTATTTCTCACCCATTCTGAATGCATTGACACTCCATTAAATTCAGTGTCTGCGCCTGTCATATACTGTCTGAAAAAATCTACTTCTTCGCGAAGCCTTTTAAGAGTTGGTGGTTTCAATCCCAGGTAACTCAAGGAAGGTCCCCCTGTGCCAAAACCTATAAATACTCTGCCTCCCGCCAGTTCATCAACAGTTGCATGAGCTGTTGCCGTTATAGCGGGATGGCGTGTTAC
>CAYTFF010000019.1:0-2106 GCA_964437045.1 uncultured Dehalococcoidia bacterium | reverse complement strand
TGAATCCTCCGAGTATTTATAGCAGCCATAGCCATTTTTACGTACAAATCACGTGTGCAATTCTGGACATCTCCAACCGTCAAATGGGCAAATCCACTTTCCTCGGCTACCTGAGCGTGACTACCCAATTCATAAATTTTCTCATTTCTGCCCATCCCGACAGCAAATCCCATTCTCATAGCACAAACTCCTTTAATAATTCCAACTAAATTTCCCTCAAAGGGCATCATGGCATAGCAAACTTTCATATTTAGATTTATTTGACGGATATAGAAACTATTTAGCATCAACATAAGCAAGTTATACGTGGAGACGGCGGGGAGACGAAGCCACCGTCCCGAAGACTCCTCATTGAGATATACTACAGGCATATCCGGATGATAATTTCTTACCCGAAAGGCCCTCACTCCGGAAATGAACCCTAAGGGCCAGCCGAAAACTCTTAAGTCAGCTCTGTCGGCATAAAGCCAACTGCACCTCGATATTTCGTCGCCCTAGCTGTCCTCTCGAGGACAAGGACAGTAGAACGTAGTTACCTAAATTAGGCAGCTAAAGCGAATTTTTCTTCGCCAATTAATGTTTTGCCACTAGTTTTACGAGATAATGACTAGCTCGACCTGCAATCCCACAAGTTCACCTCCTGTCGAATCCACGCGTCCCCATGAGAGAAAATTATACCATTACGGTTATATTCTTACCACAAAACAGGATGATAATAACTTATCAAATTGCATTAAAGAATAAGAGGATTTTTACTTAGAAACCTCATGACCATAAATTTCTAAGTCTGAAAATACCATTTCTTTTACCAGATCACTAAAAGATATATTTGGTTCCCAATTTAGAACACGTTTTGCTTTTGATGCATCTCCAGCTAAGTCATATATCTCTGCAGGTCTAAATAGAGCTTCATCTATAACAATGTAACGCTTGTAATCCATATCTAATGTGGAAAATGCCATTTCACAAAATTCTTCCACCGAATGACTCTTGCCACTTGCTATTACATAGTCGTCAGGAGTATCTTGCTGAAGCATATCCCAC
The DNA here is from genome assembly GCA_964437045.1 of uncultured Dehalococcoidia bacterium. Taxonomy (GTDB): domain Bacteria; phylum Chloroflexota; class Dehalococcoidia; order Lucifugimonadales; family CAYTFF01; genus CAYTFF01. The sequence goes on along the minus strand of CAYTFF010000019.1, from coordinate 1,062 downwards.
ATTGCTTTAACATAATCACGCGAATGTCCCCAATCCCTACGAGCATCAAGGTTTCCAAGTCTTAGTTCTGAGCACAGGCCTAGCTTTATCTTAGCAGCATAAGAACTTATCTTCCTTGTCACAAACTCATGTCCTCTCCGAGGGGATTCGTGATTGAAAAGAATGCCACTAGAAGCATGAATATCATAAGCCTCTCGATAGTGCTGGGTAAGATAATATGCCGCGGTTTTCGAAATTCCGTATGCTGATCTAGGATGGAATGGAGTAGACTCAGATTGAGGTATTTCCTTAGCTACCCCAATCATCTCACTAGAGCCAGCGAAATAGAATCTACAATCTGGAGTTAAATCCTTCAGTGCTGACAGAATGTAATGCGTACCATCTATATTCGTCTGCATAGTTGAGAATTCGTCTTCGAATGAGTAGCTGACGAAGCTCTGAGCTGCAAGATGGTAACACTCATTAGGCTCCACTTCCATGAACACTTTCTGAAGACTTGCTAAATTTTCCAAGGTTGCTGCGTGTAATTTAAGTCTATCACGAATGTCAGTTATACGCCTGAAGTGATATTCTGGATTCTCGAGTGCTACGCGTCGTACCACACCATGAACCTCGTATCCCTTATCTAAAAGCAGTTCTGCTAGATAAGATCCATCCTGACCTGTGATTCCCGTAATTAGAGCACGACGACTCATCATGCCCTCCTTCCTTCTATCACTACTAAACTTGGATATTCATCGATTGAGCAACAAATCTACTTATTCAATGATTCTTTATTAGCCATCGGAATAGTTTGTCATGTCTTGCCGCAAAATTGTCCCAAGTCAGGTGCTCAACCGACTGGCTAAGATTGAGTTTCTTTTGATATAACTGTACCAAAACTGCCTTGAGTGATTCAAAGTCACCATTCCTGTAATTTATAACCCCTTTATCGTATTCCGATATAACACCAACATTAGGAGGAGCTATTACTGGAATACCACAAGCTAGACTTTCGGGAACACACATTGGTCCTCCCTCAATTGATGAAGTAACCAGAACGTAGTCCAATTCACGGTAAAA
>CAYTFF010000018.1:11870-13556 GCA_964437045.1 uncultured Dehalococcoidia bacterium | reverse complement strand
GTAACAAGGTAGCTGTACCGGAAGGTGCGGCTGGATCACCTCCTTTCTAGGGAGACCTGATATATCAGGCATCCTAGGTCGTTCGGTGGGTAGTGTATTGGAAGTGAAAGGTTGAGCATGATCTCGATTTATCGAGAGGAGCTCCCTGAAGGTTTTGATGCATTCTTAGAAAGCTCACTGTAATAACTGATAATAAATAACTCTGAAATCCTCCTTCCACTATGCAGTAGTTAAGGTCCTTTTGTTAATACCAAGTGATTAATAATCAAATTTTGCGTTAGAACCATAATTATAATTTTGGGGTATTATGGGGCTGTAGCTCAGCTGGGAGAGCGCCGCCTTTGCAAGGCGGAGGTAGGGGGTTCGAGTCCCCCCAGCTCCACCATTTTTGTAAAATTATTAGTGTTTAAGTTATTTATATGTCCAGAATCCACGTTATCTACATTAATTCGTTTTTGTAAACAAATTGACTTATATATTTTGGTAGTAAATAGATAAATTCACGAGAATTTTTAAATCTATATTATGTTTTACAATGATTAGCACAAAGAGTATAATCTGGCAAGTTTAAAAGATGGAGATTTTATATGGGTAATTCAATGTATAACAAGCTGTCTCCAGAAGAATCATTTGTAATTGAGTATAAAGGTACTGAGCCTCCTTTTTCAGGGGAATTCGATAACTTTTACAAAACTGGCACTTATTCCTGTAGGCGTTGCAATGCTGATTTATATTACTCAAAATATAAATTTGATGCTCATTGTGGTTGGCCAGCTTTTGATAGGGAAATACCAGGGGCAGTTTATCGATACCCAGATGCTGATGGTGAAAGAATCGAAATTGTATGTACCGCTTGCAATGGTCATCTCGGTCATGTTTTTATTGGCGAACGTCTAACAGAAACAGATACAAGGCATTGTGTTAATTCTCTCTCTTTGAAGTTTGTAGAGTCAAAAGAATAATCATGAGTAGTTCCACCTTATTTTTATTTATAAATTTAGTGGGAGGGAGTGCAGTTTTAGGGAGTTATATTGCCGGTTTGTATTTTTATCCGGATACTAGATCCTCATTATGGGGAAGTCTTGGTGAGACATCCCAGAAAACTTTTGTAATATCCATGGTTATAGCTGCTATTGGGTATGTTATTTTTATCCTTTTTATGGGTTTTACAAAAGATGGAAATCAATTTAGTCAATATTTTATATGGGGACTCTTTTCCCCAGGTCTTGTATGCGCTTTGTTTTTGATTTTCTCAGCTATTTGGATGCCAGCGACCATAGCTTACATTAATACTAATAATATTATTTGGTGGGTAATAACCGTTGCCGTATTATGGATTAGTGCCTTTTGGGTATTAACATTATTGATTGGAATAATACTAAGTGGCCTAGATAGGTCTACACCATTTACACTTCTTGCCATACTAGGGTTGGGATATGTTGTCTTTCACTGCTTGATATTGGATGCTATAGTGTGGGTAATTAAATTTCCTAAATTGTACTAAATTACTAATGAATCCTCCAATTCAAGCAGTTTGATGATATTTATATCTAGGATCAGCAACAACAAGATCTAGAATTATTGCAAAACCAATTATCAATATTGATTCAATTAACATTTTAAAATCCTCTTAATTGAACTGATATTAAGACTTGACTTTACAACATTGCTAATTTTATCAATTTC
>CAYTFF010000018.1:10913-11860 GCA_964437045.1 uncultured Dehalococcoidia bacterium | reverse complement strand
ATCAGTATTACACCACTCAAAATTTTAATTGGGACTAAATTACTAATGACAGAAATTTTAGGCTACAGATATTTTGGCCAATGACTAAGTACTTCAATAAACAAAATTTTACGGTCATAGATGACTGTACTTTATGTATCGGTTAAATATTTTGTTGGCAAATTGCTTTAATACATGTAAACTCGATCTTGAAGTCTAATTAAATTTAGGAGATTCATAATGGCAATTAAAATTGTAACTGACAGCGGTGCTGACATCCCAAGCGAATTGATAAAAAGTTTAGGGATAGTAGTTGTTCCATTAACACTTTCTTTTGGAGATAAATCCTACTTGGATGGAGTTGATTTATCATCAGATGAATTCTATGACAAGTTGATTAATGAAGGGATAATGCCCACAACTTCGCAGCCATCTGTTGGGGAATTTATAGAGGTTTATAAGAAATTAAAGAAGTCATCAAATCAAATTTTGTCTATTCACATTTCGGCTAGTCTAAGTGGTACTTTTAATTCTGCAACTCAGGCTGCAGCTGAAGAAAATCTTGGTGATTCTATTAAAATAGTTGATAGCAAACAGGCTAGCATAGCTCTTGGGTTTTGTGTCATAGCAGCAGCTGAAGCTGTTAAAAATGGAGCATCACTTGAAGAAGCAGCAGCAGTAGCTGAGTCAACTTCCGATCGTACCAATACATTTATACTTTTTGATACACTTAAGTATTTGGAAAAGGGAGGACGTATAGGACGGGCAAGTGCATTACTTGGGAGTGTATTACAGCTAAAACCTATATTGACTTTAGACAACGGAGAAATAGCTACGAAAGCTAAGATTCGAACTCTAAAGAAAGGTATTCAAACCTTGCAAGCTTTGACAGAGGAATGTGGTGATCTTGAGAGAGCAGCTGTTTTATATACAACTGATTCAACTGAGGCAAGTAATTTGGCTGATCG
>CAYTFF010000018.1:5091-10903 GCA_964437045.1 uncultured Dehalococcoidia bacterium | reverse complement strand
TAAAATTAATACTGGATCAAAACCTTTAGTCGTTAGACTTAGCCCAGCAGTAGGAACACATGGTGGGCCAGGGGTAATTGGAGTAGTTTGTGTTAATGCACAGACTTAGAGCACAAATTAAGGTTATATAAATTAGGGTGTTCTAGATATTGCTATATATTTTATAGATAAGGTGGTTTTCTGTGTCTACAGTGGTTTTAATTTGTGTTGATGGCTTAGATCCTGAGTACCTGGAAAATTGTGATGCTCCGAATCTGCAAGAGATAGGTCGTAAAGGATTCTTTAATTTGGGACAATCTATGATGCCATCTGTTACTAATGTTAATAATATGTCTATTGTAACGGGTGTTTATCCAGATGTTCATGGGATTTGTTCAAATTACTGGTTTCTTAAGAGTACAGGTCAGGGTTATTACACAGAATCATCTGACTATGTACTGAGCAAGACTATTTTCCAAAAGGCTAAGAGCCTTGGGCTTAAATCTTTAGTAGTTAGTTCTAAAGACAAACTTATGAATTTATTATCACCTGGAGTTGATGAAGCTTTTTCATCAGAGAATCCACCAGACTGGGCAGTGGAATTAATAGGAATTCCCCCTAGTATATATTCATTGGAGGTGAATGGATGGGTAATAAATGCTGCCACAGCAGCAATGTCCCGTAACGCACCTGATTTGGTTTATATAACTACAACTGATTATGCTATGCATCTGTATCCACCCCAGCATCCAAAAGCCAAAGAACACATAAAAATCCTTGATGATGCTTTAGGCCAGCTTGTTGAGATTCATCCGAACATTACTCTACTTCTGACAGCAGATCATGGTATGTCTGAAAAAAATAAGTTAATCGATCTGAAGAAAAGTTTATCCCACTTTAGTATCCAATCTGATGTCATTCCAATCATTAAAGATAGGTATACAGTCCACCATTCCAATCTAGGAGGGTGTATGTATGTCTACGTAGATCAAAAAGATTATAAAGAGACAATTAAGATTCTAAGTGATATAGATGGAGTTGATGAAGCTTTGTCAATGGAGGAGGCACACACCAAATTTCATCTTAGGAAAGAACGTATCGGAGATATTATCGTTACCGGCAGAAAGGATGTTGTTTTTGGGGATAAGGCTGAGGTTAAATTACCTTCGAATCTGCGTTCCCATGGATCCACGCACGAACGTTCAATTCCTTTATTTGGATATAATGGTAATTTTGACGATTATCCAATGTATGAAAATCGTGATATGGGAAGCTATATTTTTGAAAAACATCTTTCTTAAACGGTTTTTCTAATTGCTGAAATTAAAATATATCAAAATCTTAGATTATTCCTCCAGAGAAATTTGAAAGTTTTTAGTTAAAACGTATTGCTCATTGCAAGTGATTTCCATATTAAAACGATAATATAGAGAGGTGCCATTGGAAAGTAAGTTTACTTCTCGTACGCGTAGATTAGGGATAGATCTTGAATCAATTCAAGAGATTACAATAGGTTTAGGTAGCCAGAAAATAATTACTGTTACTGAAGAAAAAATTGCTTCTCATGTATCAGTATTGAGTACACCCTGGTTATTATCTCTTTTTGAAGATACAGCTGCGGATACAATACGACCATATTTGCCTAAAGGTGCAATAACAGTTGGAGCGGAGGTGTGGATAAGACATATCCGTCCAGCAGTGGCTGGGTCTGAAGTAACCCTTAACGCTCAAATAACTGCTATAAAAGGGAACAAAGTTAACTATAGTTTAGATGCCTTCGTTGGCGACAATAAAATTGGGGATGGCACACTTAAATCAGCAGTAGTATTTAGTGGTTTTGAAACACCTAAATAAATGATACTAAATATATTGGGGGGATCTTATGAGAATGAATTTTAGTGTTGGTATGGGGAGGAATCTTTCCATGCATGAGATAGCAAGACACGCTATAGTTGCTGAAGAGAATGGATTCAGAGAGATTACGTTTGTTGATCAGCCCAATTTATCCCGAGATGTATATGCGATGATGGTAGTTGCTGCGTTGAATACAAGCCGTGTTAAGATTGGGCACGGAGTTACCGATACCTATACATACCATCCATGGGTTACTGCTAATGCAACTGCTAGTTTGAATGAATTAGCTGGTGGTAGGGCTTTTTTAGGTATTGGTGTAGGGGGTGCATATGGTAAAACCATGAAACCTCGTAAATTAGCAGAGCTCAGTAATGCGGTACAGTTTATTAGAGATTATACAAGTGGAAATGATGCTGAGTTTGATGGTCAGATAATGCATTCTGAGTGGATTAGAGATCAGTTTCCAATATATATAGCTTCCAGTGGTCCTAAATCATGTCAATTGGCAGGAGAGATTGGTGATGGAGTTATTCTAGCAACACCGATGATGCCCGAAATAGTACGACGGAATGTTGAGTTAGTTTATGAAGGGGCTGAGAGAGTTGGTCGTGATCCTGCTGAGATTGATATATGGTTAAGAACTCTAGTATATGTTGCTGAATCTAAAGAAGCTGCCAGACGAGAGGTCGCTGGTTATGCAGTAACAAAGGCATATGCCACATATCAGGCTCTCCTTCGGAATAATCAGAATACGGCTCAGCAAAAAGAACTTTTGGATACACTTAGCCCAGGTATTTTAGATGAGTTAGAGGTTATTCATAATTCATTTGATCCTTATCAACATGAACGTACAGATGCTTCTCAAAACGTGCTTGCCAGCCAGGAGGTAGTGGATTCATTTTTGTTAACTGGTACTCCTGATGACATATGTGACCAAATATATAACCTTGGTAAGGTTGGTGTTACCAATATTTCTACTGTGGTTTTTACTGTGATTGATAAAGTGGGTATGATGAAAGAAATAGGAAACCATATAATGCCGAATTTCCGTAATTAAGTCTGATCCTAAATCCTAGGAGGACATTGTGGGTGTTTACAAACTCTTGACTGATCATCTGGTTGATGCTGTCAAGATGGATCCAAATAAAATCGCAGTAATAGATAGATTTGGTAAATATACTTATGCCGAGCTCGAATTTAAGGCCAGGCGTCTAGCTTTTGGGCTAATGCAAAGAGGTGTTGGAAAAGGAGATCCGGTCGTTGTTCAATTACCTAATTGGCATCACTTTACAATTGTCAGGCTAGCACTTACATATTTAGGGGCAGTTATTGTACCAGTTACTACTGCTTATAGGCGTAGTGACATATCATACGTTCTTAAATTTACCAGATCTAAATATTTAGTTATTCCTGGTTATTTCAGGAACTTTGATTATGTTGAGATGATTAAAGGAATACGACATGAATTACCAGATCTTAGTAACATCTTAGTTATCAATGGGACAATTGCAGAAGATATGGAGCTATACGATAACTTTATGCAACAGCCTTGGGAGGATATCAATTCTAATATTGATTTGGATAAGATGCGACCAGGGTATGAAGATATTACCGAAATATTGTTTACATCTGGTACTACCGGGAGACCTAAAGGTGTGATGCGACGGTCAAATATATTGGAAGAAATTAATTCTAGTCTCACTCAATTTTATTCTCTTTCATCTTCAGACGTCATTTTTATGCCTACTCCAATCACTCATGCTTCTGGACTTTGGCATGGGGTACGGTTACCAATATTTTTGGGAGCAACAACAGTTTTACAAGATATCTGGAACCCTGGAGAGGCGCTAAAACTTTGCGAGGACAATATGTGTACATTAACTATAATGCCTCCTGCAATGCTACAAGATTTGATTTATAGTCCTAAACTTGATAATTATGGAAGACTTTCTTCGATGCGTTATATGATTATGTCTGGTGCAATTGAAAAAGTACTAACTGATGCATATGAAATTTTACCTAATTGTAATATATCTTCTTGTTATGGAGGAACAGATTTTGGATTTGTTTCTGGTTGTATGAATGATGATCCATTGCAGAAGCGATTCACTACTGATGGTAGGCTTTTGCCAGGAGTTGAGGCAAAGATTATTAGGGATGATGGTTCGAATGCAGATGCAGGTGAAGAAGGAGAAATTCTTTTAAAAGGATTGAATTGCGCAGGATACTACAAACAACCAGATCTGAATGATCAGGTATTTACCTCAGATGGGTTTTTTCATACTGGTGATGTTGGCAGGATAGATGACAAAGGATTTATTAAATTAACAGGACGCCTTAAAGATATCATTAGACGTGGTGGTATTAATATTGCGCCTCTTGAGGTAGAACAGATACTTCTTAATCATCCTGGAATTGCAAATGTTGCTGTTGTGGGGATTCCAGATGCTAGGCTAGATGAAAGAGCATGTGCTTGTATTATCCCTGAAAAAGGACATACAGTTACTTTACAAGTAGTCATTGATTGGATGAATCAAGCAGGTGTGACAAAGCAGAAATGGCCTGAAAGTGTAGAAATCTTTGATTATTTCCCTTTATCTGTTTTTGGAAGAGTTCAAAAATTCGAAGTCCGAAAAATACTTTTAGAAAGGTTACATTTGCAGTCTTAACCTGGATAGATTTATCTCAAATAAGTTATTAAAATAGGAAAATTAGGGAGCAAGATTATGGTCTCTTTTGGATTGTCTATGGGCATAAGTTCTAGAGAACCAATGTCCAGATTACCCAGGTTAGTTAGTCAAGCAGAGAACCTAGAGTTTGATGCTTTTTATATTCTGGATTCACAAATTATATTAAAAGACGCTTATATTGGTCTAGCAATTGCAGCTCAAAGTACCAATCAAATTATGTTAGGAACTGGAGTCACCAATCCCGTAACTCGAGATTTGAGTGTTATAACCACCGCTTTTTCAGCGATACAGGAGCTTAGTACTGGGCGAGCTATTTTAGGAATAGGTAATGGAGCGACAGCTGTAGATCCGGTAGGTCTGAAACCTTCAACTTTGAAAGAGATGGAGACCAGCATAACTTTATTGAAAGGTATGTTGGCTGGAGAGGAAGTTGTTTACAGAGGTAAGCCGGTGAAGATTCTAACAGCTACTAACCCAGTACCAATTTTTTTGTCTGCTAGTCAACCGAAAATGTTGAAATTGGCTGGTAAGGTTGCGGATGGAGTAATACTTATGGGTTCTTCTACACCCAGTTTAGTAGCCGATCAGATAAGTATAATTAAGGATGGAGCCAATGAAGCAGGGCGAGATATAAAGGACATATTTATAGATTTGTGGCAAACCATTTCAGTTTCAGAAGATAAAGATAAGGCATTTAATGATGTAAAGTCCTGGGTTGCCAGTCAGTCTAAATATTGGTGGCAGAAGGTTTCTGATCTTCCACCAGAGGTAGCTGATGCAGTTAAGGGTGATGAACTTTTAACTGCCAGTCAAAATTATAAGGTAGATCAACATTTGTCATTAAAGGCAAAACATAAGGATTTTGTTAGTAATGAGATGGCTGATTTGATGGCTATAGCAGGAGATTCCGAACACTGTTCAAAAAAATTATCGGCGTTAGCCAGTTTAGGAGTTAATCGTATTACCTTAACGCTACTATCTGGTGGAAGAGAAGATAGATTAAACGCTCTTGCAGAAGTCATCAAATCTGTTAAAGTATTGGTATAATATGTAATTGAATCCTGTCTTATGGGATCTATTGGAAGGAGAATATAGTCTGTGACAGATCTTAGAAAAGCCGCGGCAATCGTTGGAGTACATGAACATCCGACGAGATTTGCCCCTGATAAAAGTGAATGGCTAATTCAAGCTGAATCAGCCATAGCAGCAATCCAGGATGCTGGATTAGAACCTAAAGATATAGATGCTTATTTTACCTCAGCGACACAACCAGAAGGCGGTGATTTAGG
>CAYTFF010000018.1:0-5081 GCA_964437045.1 uncultured Dehalococcoidia bacterium | reverse complement strand
GTTCATCAATAATGATGGCCGATTACCTAAATATTCACCCCAAATTTATAGATGAGACTGATGTAGGAGGAGCATCATTTGGGTACTTTATGAATAGAGCAATCTTAGGTATACAGGCAGGCCTATTTAAATGTGCACTAATAGGATATGGTGCTTCTACTCGCTCCAAAATGGTAAATGTTGGAACTTTGGGATTCAATAACTTAGTTGGAAAGCCAATGGCAGCAACTCCTGACAGTTTTGAACAAATATATGGGCTAACTGTTGTAGGATTAATGGGGATGATCGCTCAGAGATATATGCATGATCATAGTGTTACACAGGAGCAGTTAGCTAGGGTAGCAGTAACTATGCGAAATCATGCTCAATTAAATCCCGATGCTCGATATAGAACTCCGATTTCGGTTGATGATGTTCTTAATTCTGGAATAATTGCATCTCCTTTACATAAATTGGATTGCTGTTTAATTTCGGACGGTGGAGCAGCTGTAATAGTTGCATCTCCCGAAATAGCAAGAAATTGCAAAAAACCCCCCGTTTGGGTGTTAGGATTTGGAGAATCCTTTATGCATCATGGGGCTGGACATACTGATTGGAGTGCAGAAACCCGGAATATGGTTTCAAGGGCTGCTAAGGATTGTTTTGGCATGGCGGGATTAACTACTAACGATATAGATATGGCGATGATTTACGATGCCTTTACGATAAATGTACTTTTAGATCTTGAGGGGACTGGATTTTGTGGTGTTGGAGAGGCAGGGGCTTTTGTTGAGTCTGGAAATGTTGATATGGGAGGATTATTGCCTATAAATCCTGATGGTGGAGGCCTATCCTCTAACCATCCAGGGAGGAGAGGGATATTTTTGTTTGTTGAAGCTACCAAGCAACTCAGAGGGGAATGTGGAGCTCGTCAAGTTCCAAATGCAAAAATCGCCGCTTGCACTGCTACAGGTGCAGCCTTTTTGGCTCGTAGAGGAACAGCGGTACATGTTTTGGGGAGGGATTAGAAGATGGAATGGAATAAACCTTTACCTGTGGCTAGTGGAGAAACTAAGCCTTTTTGGGATGCCTGTAAGAAAGGTAAATTTTTAATACAAAAGTGTAAGTCTTGTAAACAATATCAATACCATTACAGAGGTTTTTGCTCTCATTGCTGGGTTGGAGAAATTGAGGATGTGGAATCTAAAGGGGAAGGCAGTGTATGGTCATTTACTGTAATAAATAGGAATCGTAGTCCTGGATTTATTGATGATGTCCCCTATGTAGTTGCAATGGTAGAAATAGAAGGTGGTCTCAAGATTATTTCAAACGTAATTAATTGCGATCCATGGAAGGTCTATATAGGCATGCCTGTCAAATTGACTTTTACTAAGGTAACTGAGGAATGGACATTTCCTATGTTTGAGCCTTCGTAAAAAGGGTTGGTAATAGGTGAAGCCCAAGCCCTTCAAATATTTAAAACCACATACCTTGACCGATGCCCTAGAAGTTCTGTATGAGCATGGAGATGATGCCAAAATTCTTGCTGGCGGTCAAAGTCTTGTGCCTATGATGAACTTTAGGATTGTTAATCCAACTGTTGTATTGGATCTTAATAATATTGATGGGCTTGATTTTGTTGCAATTGAACAGGATGACAAACAACTAAAGCTTGGTACTTTGGTTAGACAGCATACCGTGGAAAATGATTGCGTTTTATTAGGGCGCTGGCCAATATTTGGCGATACTATTTCTCATATAGGACATTTTCAAATACGTAATCGAGGCACAATTGGTGGTAGTATTGCACATTTTGATCCAGCTGCAGAATTACCAGCCTTGTTGATCGCCATGGGTGGTACTTTAACCTTAAATAATAAAAGACAAAAGAGAATCGTACAGGCAAACGATTTTTTTATTGGTCCTTTTGAAACTGTAATTGAACCTAATGAAATCTTAACCGAAATCAATTTTTCTTTAATGCCGGAAACTTCAGGATATTCTGTTGTTGAGATATCTAGACAGGACGGGGCTTTTGCGATGGCGGGAGCGATATCTATAATTTCAACCGACTCAGCTGGTAGTTTTACAGACGTTGGGCTTATCTTGTTTGGGGTTTCTGATGTCCCTTATGTTTGTAACAATGTGGTAGCAGATTTGATAGGGTCGTGCCCTAGTGAATCAGATTTAAGAGAGATTGCAATAAACTCTACTAAAGAAATAGATTACATGTCGGATATTCATGCCTCAAAAGAGCTTAGGAGGCACCTTGCAAATGTATTGGCATATCGATCTTTAAACGAGGCATATCAAAGAGCATTGAAGAATATAAAACAAATTTAATAAATAGATTTTTGAATATGATGTGCTTTGTTATAAAAAACACTTGATACGTATGTTAGCTATGCGATAGTGAAGATATCAAGTTAGAGACGTTCTCCTCACTCTCTAATTCCCAGAGTTGTTGTATGAATTTTCCTATTGAATTATTAGAAAAGTGCCCGGTTGTATTATTTATAAATTTTTCTTCTAAATATTGATCGGTGAAGCCAGGTTTTTCATCGCTTTGCTTTCCAGAAGCAAATTTATTTATCTTTTTAAAACTGTTGGTACGAGTCTTTATTTCTACAATGGCCATTTGAACACTTGGGTTTTGTTGTGCAATGTTACTGTATTCTGGAAGTGCCAATACTTCTATGTTATTCATAAAATTAATGATTTCTGGGTTAATTCGTGTTTCTGGCTTTAGCCATTCCCAGTTTAGTTTTAATCGAAATGCTGCCACAGCAATATCATAGGCTACACTAAATTGAGCTTTTACTTCATCATCAATTTTACGATCTTGCCACAATGGTAGTTCAGCGGTTGGGTCTAACCAAACCGTTACTTTTTCTATGTCAGTAGGGTGTAATTTATTTTCTTCAATTAAATATGTGAATGCATCAAGAGCACTATGAGTTATGCCACAACATGGGTACTTCTTGTATCTTACATCAAGAATCTCCCAATTTTCTCCCAAACCGTCAAATAGCACATTGGGGTTCCATGATCTGGCTCCTGAATACTTCCAAAATCCGTATTCACCATCTAATAATGTAACATCACCAGTGTAACCTGATTCAGATAGTAATGCTGCAATTACTCCAGTTTGGGCAACCCATCCAGCTGAGCCATATTTGATGAGGGCGGGTGTGCCAGATTGTTCCCATTGAGTAAAGGATTGCATAGGGGCATTATATCCAGCAATTGCAATAGCATTTGCCAAATGTGCAGAATCAAGCCCTATGATTTTGCCTGAAATTCCGGCGCTGCTAATAGTATTGAAGCTATATCCACTTATGGGTAAAGATCCACTTGTAGGGGCCCGTTCTTCTGGATAGGTTTTCTCATCATAGGATCCATCTAATTGAATCTTTGGAGACAAAGCTTTAGCTAATTTATTACTTATTTCATGACCTAAGGCTATCGCCAGTAGGAGGTCTTTACCACTGCTTTGGAGTCTTTCTGATAATCCAATTGCAGACGGTATTACCCAAGGAGTAATATGAACTGCAGGGCGTAATATAGCATCGAAGTCCAGAGCATTTATAGTTTCTCCGTTTGCAAATGCTGCGTTAGCAGCTGAAACTTTATAAGGTGTGCCTATTATGGAGGCTTCTTCAGGGCCACCTAGCTTCTTTGAAACATCTACTGAATATTGCCCTTTTTTGCTATCTAATCCTGCCACAGCACATCCAAGTGAGTCTAGTAGAACTCTCTTTGATTCGTGTATTACATTTGTAGGGAGATCTTCAAACTTAATTTTGAATAAGAAGTCAGATATCCTAGAAATATTGTTCATTATTTGGGTGGCTTTACCTTCCTAATTCGTATTTTCACACATGCATCCAGAGCACCAGACACCATGTCTATTCGATTTAAATCATATCCTACAAAACTGTTAAGATGAACTCCCTCACCCATATTACTTTTTTCATTTGGAGAAAGAACTTTTGAAACGTTACCTGGCGCAGATACAACCAACGGATGTACATCCGGAGTCACTCTCGATTGGATAGTCATTTTAATTTTTCTTGGAGATTCTATTTCTATAAAGTCTCCATTTTTTACCCCAAATCTTTTAGCTGTAGATGGATGAATCCCAACATTGAATATTTCTCCCATGGCGTAACCAATTTCTTGAAGGTGTGGATTTTTAATAGTACTAGTGCTTAAAGTTAGGAATCCTGTTTTTGGGCTTTGTAAATACAAAGGATAGTCTTCACCTCCCTCTAAGGAAGCTTCACATGGCTTGTAATTAACCAGAGGTTCATAGTCAGATATATCTCCCCATTCTATCTGGTTGGTTTCAACTATATTTTTTACACTTTCACCCGCACTTAGCCAGTGTTCCAAATACAATGGGATTCTCCCTTTGTGAAAGATACGAGGATATCTATGCATAACCTCTCTTTTTAAAGGAGCAACTGCCCAACCATGTTCTTTAAAATATTCTAATCCTTGATCTTCTCCACACCATGCTCTCATCCAAAGGTCACAGAATTCAGCATAGCTATATTTTTTACCTCTTTTAAGACGGTATTTGTCGTTAAGGTTTAATGTCATATTGATGGCTGTGTAAAAATCATCTGCAAAACCTGATCTGTGTGCAAGATCCCAAAGAACCTCTACCCAGTTTCTTGATTCTCCCATAGGCTTTATTACAGGTTGTTGTAGGGCAAAAGCCCATTCCTCGTCATAAGGAGCTGGGGAATGCATGAATGCCATATAGCTATCCATAGCAAATGGCAATGTTGTCTCTAAATAATGAGTATCTGGTAAAATTATATCAGCGAATTCACTGGTTTCTTCATGATGCTGAACCATACTTAATTGGAAGGGGATATTTTTTAATATTTCAGCTGTTTCTTGTGGGTTACCAGCAGATTTAATAGGGTTACCACGACAGTGTATCCAGAATTCCAAATTTGGTTTAGCTGCAAATTTTTCTGGAGTTCTCATTGTTAACCCGCCCATTACACTAGTCATAATAGTTACTGGGAACATACCAGTCATACTTGGGTCATTAGGATCGAATTTTGCATCCTTTACCGGCAATGAAG
>CAYTFF010000017.1:8652-14183 GCA_964437045.1 uncultured Dehalococcoidia bacterium | reverse complement strand
TTGTAACCCTCCTAACAATTTATCTAAATCTGCAAACCCTGTTGGGATAAAGGCTATGCCTTGACTAAGAGGTCCGCCTTGGAGGCTAGCACTGTCTTCCATGTACCTATCTAATACATCTCTTATATGAAGAAAGTCTCTTCCGCCCTGCCCAGAGCGAACTCTGAAAAGTATTTCTTCGGCCCTACTTAGAGCAGCCTCAACATCTGAAGCTCCATCATAGCCTATATCTGCAATCCGATTGGCAGCTCCTATTAACCGTCTCATAATAGAAGTTCGGTGAACAATAGCACCATAGTACTCAAGGTGAACCGAAGTAGGGACTTCTGATACTAAATGACTTAAGTAAGCATGGCCACCTATGGGTTCAAGATGATCTTGAAGCCCGAGCTCATGGGCCATAGTAACTTGATTAATAGCTTCATTACGATCAAAAAGTGCTAAACATGCCTCATAACACCAACGATTCTTTTCTAAGAAGAAATCACTTGGCTTTAAAAAAGCAGATATATTAGTGATTGATTCTCCATCTATCAGGAGGGATCCAATTACTGCTTCTTCAGCATCTACATCATGTGGTGGTAGTTGTTCAGCGTACATTGCTCACTATATCTCTTCTGCCTCAACTATTACTTTAATGGTAGCATCAATATCTGTATGCAAATGTATTGGGACATCAAATTCTCCCAATTCACGTATTGGTTCACTAAGCACAATTTTACGCCGATCTATTTCACGTTGAGTCAAAACTGCTAGCTCTTTAGCAATCACAGAATTAGTGACAGAACCATAAAGTTGTCCTGTTTCACCAGACTTCATTTTCAAAACAATCACTTTACCATCAAGAGCTTCTGCTACTTCTTTCCATTGTTTTGATTCTTTCAAAGATTGTTCTTCGGCAACCTTTTTAAGTTTTTCCATCCTCTGTAATTCATTATGGGTAGCCTGGGCCGCCAATCCATTTGGAATGAGATAATTCCGGGCGTACCCATTTTTAACTTCCTTAACATCTCCAGCTCTAGCAACATCAATGACATTCTGTAAAAATATGACTCTCATAAAATTAATACCTCGTTCTTGAAATAAATAATCTGGGACCAAAGTTCCGATTTTTGGAGTATATCACAGCTAATCTTGGTAAGCAGCTCATTTGAGAAATTGCTCAATATAGGTATACCACAATCAGTATGTGTCGTATCAAGAATGTAACCCCGGATTTTCATAGAAATTTAAACCCTTGGATTACCAAAATAAAAAATCGTGATTGCTAATATAACTTAGTTGTGATTACTAAAATGTTCCTGAACAGGCTCAATTATCATCCGATGGTATGCTTTGTACCCTTTAATTTTGAAAAAGATAAATTGAATTAATGCCTTTAACCCATGAGATTTAATATTCCATTCTATAATCCATTTAGTTCCAGTTTCAGTAACCTCAAATTTATCCGTTCTATCAGACCATCTTGAATTAAGAGATTCCATAATACGAATTTTCGGATAGTTAAACGAGCATTTCCATTCAACATCATCCCTTTCATCTACCGTCCAATACACATTATCTTCCTGATTTTCGATTACACCGTATTTTTTCTTGAAGCTTATCTTGTCAATAGGACCATTTTTTCCAAAAAGAGTGACATATTCAAAAATCTTTTCTGGGGGACTTTTAATAATCGTAGTTAATTTTAACATGAGTAAGAAAAACCTCTTTATATATTTTATAAACTTATTATCTAGAATTCAAAAGGTTAATATCGAAATTAAGTGTTCTAGGCTTTTTTCATTTTCAATATTCCAAATAGTCTTAATGGATTTTTCTATATTGTCAGATGCTAATATACCTGAGGCACATTCTCTAAATTTTGTGTTCAATTCATCAACAGACATCGGTCGCTCTGGTGTACCGCGGGAAGTAGAAGCTTCTTTACGAACTGTTTTGCCATTCTTTAACTTAATTTCAACCACGCTTCTTATTCTTTCAAAGCCCATCTCCTCAATAGTTTCATCAAGATAAGCCTTTATCTTCGGCATCATATCTACAATATCTGGGCTTTTTACTCTTTCTAAGGTAAATTGTTCTATCCCCGCCTTCCGATCTAAGATCAATATCGCTAAACAAAATGGGATACTAAATTTGGCTTCCAATTCATCCTTAGGCTCATTATATCTAAGGGCAGCCAGTACATTGGAATTAGTACCCAATTTAACTTCCTCTATCTGATCTGGTGTGATATCAAACTCAACTATCAAATCCAATAAAGCGTCCATAGAAGGATGTGCCAAAGAACCACAAGGGTATGGTTTAACTGAAATTCCTGGTTCTAAAATAGCCCAAGGATTACCTAATTTACCTCTTATCAAGCTGGGGTCTACTCCTCCTCCACTTACTTGAAAAAATCCCCATTGCCCATCCAATGCATTGAGATCAGACTTGTAACCTAATCTGGCTAACTTGGCTGCAACAATACCATTTTCTGCAGCAGCTCCAGCATGGTAAGGTTTCATCATTGTACCAAAATTAACTCTCAACCCAGCACTCTTACTTGCTGCTATACCCAAAGCATAACGAACTTGAGTATTGGACAGACCAAAAATTTTTGCCGCAACAGCAGTGGCGCCAAATATCCCTATAGTTCCAGTGGAATGAAATCCTCTTATATAATGATTTGGGTTTATGGCTTCAGCTATCTTACATTCAACTTCAAGCCCAAGACAGTATGCAATCAAAATCTGATCAATAGAGCATTCAATTTCTTGACTTAGCGACAAAACAGCAGCTAACGGCGGCACTGTAGGATGGGTAAGAAGACCATAAACTCTATTAGGAAGTGATGAAATCTGTGTGTCATCATAATCCATAGCATGCCCACTAATCCCGTTTGCAAGGGCAGCTAATTGGGCCGATGTGGAAATAGAACTACCCAAAATTTTAGATTTTCCGTCTATTTTGGCATCTTCCACATACTTCCTTATTAAGCCAGAGGTCTTAGTGGCAGAACCAGCTACCATAACAGCCAATCCGTCCAAAATAGATCTCTTTACCATTAAAAGAAGATCATATGAAATACTATCGTATTCCAGCATGGTCACAAAATCTGCAATATGTTGTGTTGTACTTTTTGTTTCCATAAAGATAAGTAACCTTTTGAATTAGGACGTGGACAGCACTCAGTTTTATAGATAGCATAGTATATCATAGGCTTAGTTTTTGGAGATATAGACTTGCATAAACCAACATTTTGCCAACAATGTGGTCAAAAACTATCAAACAAAAAGATCGATCACAAGGAAAGACCATACTGTAATTCTTGTGGATTCATTCTATTCCAGGATCCTAAGGTAGCAGTAGTAGTATTAATCCAAATAAAAAATAAACTAGTCTTAGTCAAGCGAGACATTAATCCATACATTGGACACTGGAGTTTTCCCTCAGGATATGTAGATAGATCTGAAAAGGTGGAAAATGAAGCAGTTAGGGAAGTCAAAGAGGAAACTGGCTTAGATGTGGAATTAGTTAAACTATTGGGTGTGTACTCAAAAAATGATAATCCAGTAATTCTAATTGTTTACACTGCCAAAATGACAGGAGGTAAATTAGAGGCTCTAGATGAAGTCCAAGAAGTTGGATTATTCCCAGTAAATAACTTACCAGAGTTACCTTTTCCTAATGACCACGAAATAATAGCAGACTATAAGGCATCCCTATGATGGCTATAATTAATGTTCGGGAAATTTATTTTTAAATTAGATATTGATTTCTTATGTGATAACATCATATGAATGACTAGTCCTCCAAATAAAGATCCATTAATAATTCCTCCATATAAATCTCCTACTGGTTTTCGTATAGGTACCTTTTCTTCTTTACGGTACTGGAATTTCCGATTCCTAATGGGAGGAACGATGCTCATGAGTGCCGGCAACTGGATACAACAAGTCACTCTAGGCTGGATGATGTTTGATATGACGCATAGCCCATTTTTAGTTGGAACATTGCATGGTGTCCGTGCTATACCTTTTTTGATTTCTTCTCCAGTTGCAGGTGTAATTTCAGATATCATAGACCGTCGCAAACTCTTAATGTTGAATCAACTATTTATAGGGTTAATTGCCATTTTATTCGCTATACTCGTTGCAAATGGATTGACACAAGTATGGCATCTTTTTATATTCACGTTTGTTAGTGGAATGGGATGGGCATTCAATAATCCAGTGAGACAATCCCTTGTAGCAAACTCTGTTCCAAGAGAAAACCTAATGAATGCCATTGCTTTAAACTCAATGGGAATTAATATCAATCGATTTATCGGACCCGCTGTAGGCGGGTTATTGATAACATTCTTCGGAGAAGCCAACAATTTTTTTATACAGGGTATATGCTTCCTTGCTGTAATATTGATAATTGCACCAATTAATGTACCTCAAAAAATTTCCGCGAATAGTAAACAACAACCAATCTTATTTAATTTCGTAGAAGGATTAAAATACATCTCGAAAGAACAGACTATTGCTGGATTAATATTTATGGCTCTTATTCCAGCAATATTTTTAATGCCATTTATTACTGGTTTAATGCCCGTATTTGCTGAAGAAATATTGAACGCAGGACCAGATGGACTTGGATTTCTCTTATCAGCTCTTGGCTTAGGAGGCTTACTTGGTGCTCTAATACTTGCTACATTTAGTAATGTTAAGCGAAGAGGTTTGTTATTAATAACATCTGCCGTCTTATCAGGATTATTAATGGTTGTTTTTTCACAAACCAAATTGATGCCAATTTCCTTAGCAGTTTTGGTTTTCTTAGGTGCAGCACACATGTATTACATGACAACAAATAATACGCTAATGCAGACAATAACTCCTGATCAATATCGAGGTAGGGTTATTGGAATTTATACGCTCAATTTTGGCTTACGTGCATTAGGTGGTCTAATAGCAGGCGGTTTAGCACATAAGTACGGAAGCTCTATCGCGATTTTCGTCGGTGGCATAACCACCATAATACTTGTCCTATATTTCAGCATCAAATTCAAGGCGGTACGAAGAGCCAAGATAGAAATGCCGGACCAAGATGATTCTCTTAGTTAAATGCTAGATGTTACCAGTATTAACAACCTATATGATATGTAATTTATTAACTTATATGAGGTATATGTTATATGAAATGGTCTGAGCTGAAATGTCTCTATATAGCATATCGGAATAATACTTTCTCAACTTCGCTAACTTTGGAGAAATCATGATAGTGCAATAAGCTAAGTGAGGATTTTTTCTATAATATTCCTGATGATATTCTTCGGCATCATAAAAATCCATTTCTGGTTCAATGTCGGTTACAATTGGATTATCCCACACCCCAGATTCTTCTAATTTGTTAATTACTTCCCTAGCAATATTCTTCTGTTCTAAATTATTGAAGAATATTGCTGACCTATATTGAGTTCCAATATCAGGACCTTGGCGATTCAATGTAGTAGGGTCATGCATCACAAAAAACAATTCCAAAAGAACTTTGAACGAAATTAGATT
>CAYTFF010000017.1:4302-8642 GCA_964437045.1 uncultured Dehalococcoidia bacterium | reverse complement strand
CCTGTCGTTCCAGTACAAACACTTTCATAAGATGGATCTGTAACATCTCCTCCCGTATACCCAGAAACAACATTTTTTACACCATAAACTTGTTCAAACACAGCCTCAAGACACCAGAAGCATCCTCCAGCTAAAATTGTTGTTTCAATATTATTACTACTCATTTGTATACTCCTATTACGGGCACATAAGTATTATTTAATTGCATATAAGTTACCTATTTGGGTAGTTAGATATATTGTTTTATTTGCTATAACTGGAGGTGAAGTAACACCTGAAGATGGATTTTGATCACTATTTCCATCTATCTTAATCTTTTTGACTATCTCACCATCAGCTATATCTAAGAAATATAAAAATCCATCTTCATCGCCTACGAGCACTAAATTACCTCCAATAGTTGGTGGTGCGCTTATAGGCGCCCCTAGTTTAATTTCCCATAGTACTTCACCATTGACAGTGTTCAATGAATACATATATCCAGATAGAGATCCAATAACTAACTTCTCATTACTTACCGCTGGCATTGTAAATGCTTCCCTATCCTTATCTTTAAAAATCCACACAAATCCTTTTGGTATAGGAGGAGTATCCAACATCCCCCAAATAAAGAATTGAGCTTTAACCATACGTAAAAACCTTTCAAAGGAAAATAATTCCCGTTTCCGCCAATCTAAGCCCCGCAAACGACCAGCTTTATCGGATACGAAAAGTCTATCCTTTGAGAGAACTAGAGAATTATCAGTAAAATGGGGCAATGAGTACAATAGCCTGTTCTTAGCAGATTTCAAACCTAGCACATGAATTGTCCTATCAGCAACAATAAAAGCAACAATCTCATCATTTACAACGGGAGAACTTATTATCCAATCTCCTGCGTAATATTCCCAGCGCTTTAATCCAGTTATTGCATCGATCGCAAATATTTTCTTGGATCCAGAAGTTATATAAACTATGCCTTTATATACTACTGGAGAAGAATATACAGGATTACCTGTATCAAATTCCCAAATTAAAGTCCCATTTTCCCGATCCAAGGCCAATAACCTACCATCCCTAAGTCCCACAAAGGCCATTCGGCCAGCAACTGCAATAGATGAATCAACGGGTCCAGTGACCATGTATTCCCAAAGTTTTTGTCCAGTTACAGTATCCAGAGACAATATACGTCTATCACCAGTAGAAAGATATATCGAATCTCCTACTACAATAGGTGAAGACAAAATAGGGGCTAAAGTTTCAAACTTCCACTTGACAACACCTTCTGGAATATGGATCCCCATACCGTTATAGACTTCATTTGGAGCAAATCCAGTATGTCCCGGATTTCTTTGAAACATAGCCCAATCACCAGCGTCAGAAATTGAACTAATATTTGATTTTGGAGGAGATATAAATCGCTCAACCCCTAATTTGTCATACAATCCCCAACCAATTAAGCCCAAAACAATTACAATAAGAAAGCCCCAGACCTTAAAGGATTGAGAAATCTTACCCAAAAAAGTTTTTGGGATTAGATGCTCACCAGGTTTTAAATACTTCCAACAGTTGGAACAACGCTGGGAATTAGCCGAATTAAAGTGTCTACAGCTAGGGCATTGGTACTTCTCAACTTTTTTGGTGTTTACCGGGATATTTTTCATAAATTATACTTTCAACAATTACTGTGAGCGCGCCTCTATACCAGCTAATTTCTCATAAATACGTACCAGAGCTTGAGTGCCTTCATCTCCTTTTCCATCAGCCTCTAAAGAAGAATATAATTGATGTACCAGGCTAGTAGAAGGGACTGGAATATTTAATTCTCTTGCCATTTCCAAAATCAACCTTAAATCTTTTTGTTGCAGCTTAACCATAAACCCTGGTGAAAAATCACCCTTTACCGCTCGAGTGCCGAGATTAGAAAGTTGCCAGGAACTAGCAGCACCTCCAGATACTGCTTCTATAGTAGTATCTAAATTTGCCCCTGCCTTAGCAGCGAAAACTAAAGCCTCTGCTACAGCATTCATTGTATTTGAAACCAAAATTTGATTAATGAGCTTTGTTGTTTGACCCATACCGCTTGGTCCAGTAAGTGTTATATTTTTCCCCATGGCTTCAAATACAGGTAAAGCCTTATTAAATGTATCCTCTTCACCCCCTACCATTATTGTCAATGTTCCACTAATCGCGCCCCATAGGCCTCCACTCACTGGTGCATCTAACATATGTGTTTCTTTCTCACTCAATTGTCGAGCAATATTTTTAGTTACCTTTGGAGAAATGGTGCTCATATCAATAACAATAGAATCTTTTTGCACAGCTTCTATGACACCATTGTCCCCTAAAATTACATCCTCCACATCGGGAGAATCTGTGACCATAATAATAACCACATCCGAGTTCATTGCTACTTCCTTGGGGGATGAAGCACTTTGTGCTCCCTCTTGCAAGATTTCGCTCATTTTTGACTGTGTGCGATTATATACAGTCAGATTAAAACCCGCTTTCAACAGGTTTTTACACATTGGAATCCCCATGATTCCTAACCCTATAAATCCTATTTTTGGGCTCATTAGTTCCCTCCATTAAGTTTAGAAACTTGTCAAAATAAATTCAAATATTTACTAGTCTATTTCACTCAAATAGACGTATTTATGTCAATAATAAATTTGGTAGCTGAACGGGTCAGTAAGCTACTTGCATTAGTACATAAATACCTGAATCCTTTAGCTTCCCAATCTAATAAACTCTTAGCATCTATACCTAGAACACCAGCTGATTTCCCAGCTTCGCGTACTTTCTTACCTGCCTGCTCAATTACATTAACTACTTTAGGGTTATCAATCTCTCCAGGCATTCCCAAAGAAGCTGATAAATCAGTAGGCCCAAAAAATACTACATCTATATTGTCTACGGTAAGAATATCATTAAGATTCTTTAAGGCCTCGATTGTCTCTATTTGTGCTACAACCAAGGTTTCTTGATTAGCTAATTTAATGTATTCACTCAAAGTTGAATCTAACCCAAATTTAGATGCACGAGTGGAAGCTAATCCCCTATTACCTATAGGGGGATATTTTACTGCCGTAACAACTTTTTCGGCTTCTTTTTTAGTATTAATAAACGGTATCTGAACTCCCATACTACCTGCATCCAAAAATCTGAGAATATATTGCTGCAGGTTAAGCCCAATCCTAGTGATTGGGACGATACTAGAGACTTCAGAGGCCCTAATCATATTTTCAACTGTTTCAAAATCAGCTATACCATGCTCTGCATCTATAATCACAAAATCGAAGCCAGCATAACCTAAAACTTCTACGACCATTGGAGAAGGGATATTACAAAAGAGCCCAAATACTGCCTCATCTCTTAAAAGCCTTTGTTTAACCTGATTCTTGTACATCTATCCTCCAAGCAGGCTATCTTTAATCTGTTTCATCTGGGTGAACCAGATTAGCATTAATAGTAAAATGTTGCGCAGCCGATATTATCCCACTTATTGTAAATCTTTGTGTAACTTGAAACAAACATCAAATTACAAATAACCCATATAGCTTAGGTAGTATTTAGTTATCCTACTATCTCCCAAAAGTACCTGTTTGATGTTGATTTACCTTATGATATACTTTCTCTCGCCACAAAATAAATAACTTTATAATTAGAAGGAAGAAAATGGAATTTGGCATAGGGATACCAACTTGTAGGGAGGGGTTAAATCATCCTGCTCCTTTCGCTGGGCCTGATGAAATAGTTAAGATGGCACAACTAGCTGAAAAACTTGATTACGATGCCATCTGGGGTAATGACCATACTGTACCACCGGTAGGAGCATTAACTAAATATCCAAAACCTCCAAATTTTTATGAAGCTATGGTTTCTCTCTCATATATCTCCCAATTTGCCCCGAAAATCAAGATTGGAACTGGTGTCATAGTCCTCCCAATTAGGAACCCTGTTTTATTAGCCAAACAGGCAGCCACTTTGGATCATTTTACCAAAGGCCGCTTTTTGCTTGGGGTTGGATTAGGTAGCTTAAGGTACGAATTTGAAGCATTGTTTCCAAATAAACGTGGCACACGAAGAGGTGACGTTTTAGATGAAGGCTTAGAAGCTCTCCAACTTCTATTAACCCAGGATGTTGCATCATACAAAGGCAATTTCTACGAATTCGAAAATATATGTATAACTCCTAAGCCTCTCCAACAGCCTTTCCCAATATATACATCTGGAAACAGTGCAGCTGTACCAAAACGTGTAGCAAAATGGTGCTCGGGTTGGCTTATCGGATCTACTACAGGAGCAGCTATTAGAGAACGCTCGGATATGCTAAATGCAGGTTTAGATGAAGGTGGCCG
>CAYTFF010000017.1:0-4292 GCA_964437045.1 uncultured Dehalococcoidia bacterium | reverse complement strand
AATGATGTTATGATGGGTGCAATAACCACTCTATCAATCGGATCCACTCGGGAAGAAGCAATAAATAAAATGGAATCTGCAGCTATTCCTAGAACAAAAACTCCAGTCACCAAAGGTAACCCCAAAATTGGGTATAACAATCTAGTAGGCAGCCCATCAGAACTAATTGACCAAATAAAAACAATGGAAGAGGCTGGTCTTACTCAATGTATTGCCCAAAATGTTGCAGTCAACACCGTATCTGAATGGAATGAGATGGTACAAATGTTTGGAGAGGAAGTTATTCCAGCCTTCAGATAGATTATATTGTACATTAGAATATTTACGTTAAGGAGGTTGCAATTATGGCTGACCAGCAAGAATTCATGGTATATGTTAATGGTAATATAGTTCCAGAAAGTCAGGCAATGATATCAGCTCTTGATAGGGGATTTCGATGGGGAGATGCAGTTTATGACACCGAGCGAACCTTTGGTGGCCAAATTTTTAAATTAGATGCCCACTTAGATCGCCTTTATAGATCTCTCCAATATACTCATATAAATCCAGGAGTATCCCAAAAAGAGATGAAGAATATAACTCTTGAGGTCGCTAAAGCTAATCAACCTCTTCTGGAAAAATATGGTGATTTTAATGTTAACCAGGTAGTTAGCCGAGGTAATCTTAGCCCAGATGTTCACAAGGGTGCTAATGTGGCGGTATATTGCAGACCAATAACACTTAAAAAGTATGCACAGCATTATATTAAAGGGGTAAAAGCTGCCACTTCGGCAACCAGAAGAACCCCTCCTGAAAGCCTTTCTCCTAAAGCTAAAATCGCCAATAAAATGAACCATTTTGTATCCGAATTTGAAGCTAAACAGGTGGATCCTGAAACTTTTGTTTTAATGCTAGACTTACAAGGAAATGTCACGGAAGGATCAGGTTCTAATTTTATGTTTGTGAAAGACAACTGTATAAAGATTCCTAATCGCCGTAATGTTCTCCAAGGAATTACTATGGAGACTGTATTAGAATTTGCAGAAAACTTGGGGCTTGAATGCGAAGAGGGAGATTATACCCCTTATGACGTGTATATGGCTGATGAAGCTTTCTTCTGTACTAGTACAGCGTGTTTGCTACCTGCAACAAGCTTAAATGGGCTAACTATTGGAAATGGAGAAGTTCCTGGACCCATAACAAAAAGTTTATTTGGTGCATTTAGTGATGTAGCAGGATTTGATATTATGGATCAAGCCTTGGGATTCTTATCTAAAGACGAACGTCACGCCTTAGAAGGATAATCTTAGCTTATTTTTAAATTTTAGTGTGTTTTTAATGTAAACTACTGAGCTCCTGACATGATGAGAATTTAGATGAATGTAGGGATAGGGATACCCGCCTCCCATCAAGGTGTTTACCTGCCAAATCCATTTGCAGGACCCGCGGAGTTAATCCAATTTACAAGATTAGCTGAACAACTCGGATTTTATTCAGGATGGGTCCTTGACTTCATGACACCAACAGAAACCCGTTTAAAAACTAGAAATACAAACCAAGAATGGCATGAAGCAATGGTCAGCCTATCCTTCCTTGCTGCTTATACTAATTCTATTAAACTGGGTACAGCTACCATAGTTTTACCGACAAGAGATCCTATAATATTAGCCAAGCAAGCAGCTACTTTAGATGTCTTGAGCAAAGGACGTTTTCTTTTAGGTATTGGTCTAGGAGCCTCTCGAAGTGAGTTCGAGATGGTTAAACCAAAAGACAAGAATATCCATAGAGGCAAATTATTGCTTGAGAGCATAGAAGCTATGCACTTACTGTTTACCCAAGATAATGTAACTTTTAATGGCGAATATATTCAATTTAATAACTTATCCCTAAGCCCAAAACCATTCCAAAATCCTTTCGGATTCTACATATCTGGTAAAACCCCAGATACACCACGACGCGTGGCGAATTGGGGCAATGGATGGTTACTTTCAAGGGCTGACCCAAGAACTGTCGGGGAAAGGGTTGAAGAGCTTTATCCCTACTTAGAAAAAGCTGGCCGAGATAGATCTGAAATAGATCTGGTGGTCACAAAAGGGTTAAGCATCGGAAAAACCCATAAAGATGCTGTCAACAATTTTTATAATAGCATGTTGCCTGAACGTATGAATATTTTAGCATCTCAAATGGGATTTAAGGGAAATCCTTCTAAAGAAAAAATTTATGAACAAAACCTTATTGGAACCCCAGAAGAGATACAACAACAATTAATTAATATTCAACGTGATGGAGTTGATCATTGTGTGATATTTTATTTTGCTGTTAATGAATATGAACAAATGCTGGAACAAACTCAGTGGTTTGGAGAGGAAATATTGCCCATTTGGCATTCTAACTGAAAAACAAATTTAACAATATTTCGATTAAAATAATTAGAACCAGATATTTTAAGATTTAACTTTTAACGCAGGAATAACCTCATTAGCAATCCTCCTAACTGTTCTCATGTAATGATCAAAGTCAAGAGCTATAATTTTGAACTCAATATGACGAGCTCCAACATCAATATATGCCTGAAGTTTTTCAGAAACTTGTTCAGGAGTACCAAAGGCACTAGTATTAATTGATTCCTCTACTGCACCTAATCTGTCTCCTAATGCAGGAGCTACAATTTCATACGCTTGCTCATATGTGTCTTCCACAGCAGTAAAAATTTCAGGGCCACAAATACAGTCATCTATTGAACGACCATTCTCTATCAAAAGCGATGTAAGCAAATTCATATGGGATAAAAATTCTTCAGGGCTTTCATGTGCAACAAGCCATCCATCACCAAAATTCGAGACACGCCTTAGAGCTGGTTTACTACCACCAACGACCCATCTCTTGATTCCTTTTGGTTTAGGAAAGAATCCTGCCTTATCAAAGTTAACCCTATCCCCATGAAAACTTGAAAGAATCTCGTCATTAAACATCACATCTAAAGCCTGTAAATGCTCATCTGCTATCCTTCCTCTTTCTTTCCAAGGAATCTCTAAAACATCAAAGTCATTTTCCACTCCACCTATGCCTACAGCATATGTTAATTTACCCTCACATAAGGCATAGATAGTTAACAATTGTCTGGCCAAAACTCTTGGATCCCTTAAACTAATAACAAGACCTGATATGCCGATAGTTGACCTGGTAGTACGACTTCCTATGAAAGAGGCAGTCGTCAAACTTTCATAGAAGTTGGGTTTTTGATCTGTCCACGCTTCCAGTGAACCAGCAGCGAAATGATTACGCATTTCATCTGTCCATGAAATATGATCATGTAACCATAAAACATCATACCCGAGATCATCAGCCTCTTCTGAAGCAGATAAAACATTTTCTGCGGTAGCAAATGGTCCTGAATTCGGAAGTCTTATACCAAATGTAACCTTATTTTTAGCATGGGCATTTTTCATTAATTCAACCTTTGCCTCTTGGGCTATTCATTTCTATAAAGCACGGCATGTGATTCTATCGCTAAGTATTTAACACGTCAACCTGAATAATTTAGTAATTTAACTCCAAAGCCGAGTCTGTTGATCAAACACAATGAATATGCTAGCCTGCTTCCAAATTATATTCCACCATTAACCAAAATAGATTACATATAATATAAAAGGAGTCAATATGCCTGGAAAGATGGGTTTAACATCATTAAAAATGAAGCTTATCAAAGGCGCCACAAGAGCCCAACCTGTAAAAGTAGACGACCCCTCAGGTATAGCAGACAATGACTGGGCACAAATAGATTTAATAAACCCTATCGATAGTAATCTAATGTTTGTTGCAGGTATAGCCCAACATTTATCAAACAAGGTATTTGATATGGACTTTAAATTTCATCAAACCGCATTGATATTAGAAGGTGAAATGGTTGTACAGAACAAAAATACATTAGAAGTATTCCGAGCCCATAAAGGAGATATGTTTTATTGGGCACCAGGTCTTAATATTAGAATGGGAGGGAAATTTAAAGCATTCTTCGTTAGATCTCCCTCAGCTTGGAGATGGCTCCAGACTAAAGAGGGAAAGAAGAGATTAAACCTATTTAATATCCCAAATGAAATATATTACCCTGGTTCACCTCCAGAAGAAATTCGCGAAGAACTAATTGAAGAGGGTAAAAATTTACCGTCAGGAACTATCGAATATCCAGAACCCGGACCATTAATTAAGTTTATTAGAGATGCTGTTGGCGCTGAACCTATAGAAGTTGCCGATAAAACCCAAATGCCAATGGATCGCTGGAGGCAAGTTGATCTTGTTAAGGCAAGAGATAG
>CAYTFF010000016.1:7908-14217 GCA_964437045.1 uncultured Dehalococcoidia bacterium | reverse complement strand
TGACATGACCTACTTTAACCCCAAGATTTCCTATAATTGCTTCAGCAAGTAGTTTAAGACTCTTGGCTAAAGATGTATTTGGGTATTGAATTGTTGATTGGTAGTTTCTATTTGCTTCTTGGAGTGCTTCAGAACTTTTATATGCGGATTCTATTGTATTGTCTAGAAGAACTCCATAGGGTGTTTCTTGTGGAGATGCTGCGTAGAGTTTTAATAAAGCCTCTGTTCTTTTTTGATTAGATGACGAATAGTATTGGTCTCCTTGTAATTTATAGCGTGCAATGCTTTCTACCACAGGTATGGATGTATGAATAGATGAACATTCTTGAGGAAGAATGTTTCCTACAGCAAGACCTTGAAATATATTGTCTTCAAGGTTATCAAGTGATTCAAAATATCTTCCTACCCAGCCGTCATTAAGATTACCTTTATTATCGGCTGTTTGCCAGATATGCATTGATTCGAAATGGGAATAACTTTGGTTAGAATAACCTACGCCTTCTACTATACCTAAAATCCCATCATCCCATAATCGCTTCATTTTTTCTAAAGCAGGGTGTAGTCCAACTTCTCCATTTAAATCAAGAACTTCTTCACTTGGAACTGCCAAGTAAGAATGTAGATCATAGTATCTGTTATCTGTATACGGGATTAATGTATTTAATCCGTCATTACCTCCAGCTAATTGCACGATTACGAGAGTCCTTTCTGGGTGAGGCATAGTACGTGTTGGTGATTCGAGAACCGAGGATGCTATTGCTCGCCTAAATACTAATGGTAAGCTTGCGAAGGTTGGAACTAACGCAGCACTAGTTTTTAAAAAATTTCTGCGTGACATTAACATTATATTTCCCCCTTTAAGCTAATTGGTAATCTGGTGATGACATAATCAGATATAGCAAACTACGGATTTTTTCACTGGCTAACCGGCTTTTGGCTCCCCTTTCAGGTTTGTTAGTAAGGGCATCTAAATAGGTTATAAAAATAGTGCGTTCTTCACTTGGCATTACACCATCAAGTAGTAATCTGGAGAAATAATCTACTATCTCAGATGTTGTAATAGTTCTATTTTCATTTAGAACTCTGGTGGGGTCATAATTAAATGACTTTCCATATCCAGTAGCAATTGCATTAGCAAAATTTAAACGGTGTAACAATGTTGAACTATTTATCCAGCCATCGCCATCTGGCCATCCTGAGACATCAAAAGGGTTGAATAATACCTGCCCCATGGGCTGGGTGAATTTGTACCCAAAGTTGGTTGCATTTGTTTCTATTTCTAAAGTTCTTATAGTACCAGCGACTAATTCTGCAGGGCTTTTAATTTTTGCTCGGTATGCTTTTTCCGAATAAAATTCATTTGAAGTTAGGATTTGTTCCATAACATGCTTAATACTATATCCATTTACGTTGAATGTTTTAGCAAGTTTTATTATGACATCTTGGCTTGGATTGTCATAAGCAAAAAACTCAAAAAGTTTCTTTGAAATAAATAATGAAGTTACTGGCTGCTCCATTATGATATCCACGATATCGTTACCATCGAAATTTCCGGTGCGGCCTAGGAATGTTTTAATGCCGAAATCATGTTGGTTTTTTTCGAAGTAAAATGCATCTTTTTTAATTGACCATCCGGTGAATGCCCTTGCTGCCTCTGTCACATCATTTTCTGTGAATTTACCAACTCCCATACTAAATAATTCCATAAGTTCACGTGCAAAATTTTCGTTTGGACGTCTCTTTTTATTTACCCTACTATCTAACCATATAAGCATAGCTGGATCTTTCGAAACAGCTTTTAACAAACTATCGTATGGAGATAAAGCATATAAACGAAAAAGTTTATCTTGGTTCAACATGTGAGGTCCTTTTCCGACTTTCTTGAATGCACTTGTTAGTAACCCATGCCAGAAAAGCACCATTTTCTCTTGAAGAGGTCTCTCGGAATAAATCATTCTCAATAGACTTAAACTTTGTAATTCCTTTAACTTATTGTGCGGATCTAGGTTCAGGGATTCTAGACGGTTGTTCAAGGAGCTGTCGTCAACTTTATTAAACTCCAATAGAATTTTAACAACCTTTTCTTCCCCAATAGTTAAATAGTGGTCTATTTCTGAGTGGCTAGCACCAAATCCTGCCCGTCTCAGCAGGTGGCCCATTCTTATCCTAGGATCAGTAATTATTGATGGGCTAGGTGCGTTAGTAGATTTAATAGGACTGGGAGAACTAGTTGAAATTGGGGTTACACTTTGAGTAGAGGTTGGAATAGGTATATTTTTGGATTTCTCGAATGTAGGAGTAGGTAGCTGCGTTGGTTTGACAGTTAATTTTTTTGATGGTATTGGATTCTCAAAGCTAGATTTAGTAGGTGGTAATGGAGATGGGAATGTTGGAGTCGGGTTAATTCCAGGAGGAATTGCGTTTGTACAAGCCTGTTCAAACACCAAAAATGCCCCGGCAGATAGTCCAAGTCGAGCAGCGGTTCGCAAAAACTCTCTTCTGCTATAGGATCTCAAAGATTTTTTTGTCAGTTCGATGTTCTTAGGATTGGTATTTATTTGTGTCAACAGATCCCCTTTTAACAATTATTTATTGCATCCAGGATTAGATATTTTTAGAACTCGAAGCTTACTTTTTCTTATAATGAAAAATGATCAGCTTGTCAATAATATTTAAGTTACTAATGTAAATATTTCCCTACAATAATTTTTAACTATTATGTTACAAAACTAATCTAGTATTATCAGTCAGGCTAAACCCATTTCTTAGGTAACCGAAATGAGTTATGCTTCAACAAATTTAGTTTCAAATATTAACTGGAGATTAATAAATGATAGCAATAGATATGCATGCTCATGTTCCTAGAAACCCTAATTTACCGGAGGTTGAGGAAGAGGAGTATTTGAAGAGATACTTTAAGGCGAACGACGTTCCAAAAGATAGTCATGATATGGCTTCTAAATATAAAAAATGGGATATGCTAGCTGTGATTTTCTCTGTTGATACTCAAACCTCCACAGGCGATGCTCCTGATGGTAATGAATACGTTGCTGATATCGCGAAAAAATACCCTGAGCAATTTATAGGATTTGCTACAATAGATCCCTGGATGGGCAATGCGGCAGTATTGGAAATTGAACGGAGCGTTTCCTTAGGTCTTAAGGGCCTTAAATTACACCCGATACATCAAGCATTCCATCCAAACGATTCGCGATTTTATCCAATTTATCAGAAATGTTCTGCCCTAGAGATACCTGTGCTATTTCATACAGGTTATGCAGCAGTTGGTACTGGTATGCCGGGCGGTGGAGGATTTAAGCTAAAATATGCTGCTCATATTCCAGCAAATGATGATATAGCTGCTGATTTCCCTTCACTGACAATTATTATAGCTCATCCTGCATGGCCGTGGATTGATCAACAAATAGCTGTAGCTTTACACAAACCTAATGTCTTCTTAGATTTATCTGGGTGGGCCCCTAAATTTATTCCTGAGGCGCTAATTCGTGAAACTAATACGAGGTTAAAAGATAAAGTTATGTTTGGATCAGATTTCCCTTATTTATCTCCGGATAGATGGTTAAGGGAATTT
The DNA here is from genome assembly GCA_964437045.1 of uncultured Dehalococcoidia bacterium. Lineage (GTDB taxonomy): Bacteria > Chloroflexota > Dehalococcoidia > Lucifugimonadales > CAYTFF01 > CAYTFF01. Next base: position 10,625 of record CAYTFF010000016.1, on the reverse strand, counting down.
GAATTACTGGATATAAGGGATAATGTTAGACCAAAAGTTCTTTTAGAGAATGCTAAGAGAGTATTGAAATTATCTGATTGAACTAAATGACTTAAGGACATCGTAGGTTTGAATCAATTCTCGAGTAAATAACGTATTTACTATTGAATTATCAGAAGGAGGATAGGTTTCTCTCCATTTGTCACGTGCTTCTTGGCTTATCCATGTAGAAATTGTGGTAATTTTGGAAGGGTCTTGTTTGGAGATTAAAATTTGACGAGATATGAATCCTTCAGCTTTTGTAATTGTTTCAGTAATTTTGTCAAAAATGTTAAATGCTTGATCAAGTTTACCTGATTTAACATCATGTTCTGCAACTATGGTTATCATTATAAATACCTCCAACTATGATGAATGTTTTCGAAGAAAGTTTAGTGAAAATTATAGTAGTTAAATATTGTATATATTAGCTTGTTGAATCCCATGCATTTATTATTTCACTTGATTGCTCGACTATACTCCATTTGCCAATAAATTCCATGGCTTTTTCTACTAATGCCGCTTGCGATATACCTTTTATACAGTCTACTGGAGCTACGACATAATACCCTAGGTTATATGCATGACTTACAGTAGAAAGAATTCCGGGAAATGCACCTACCCCCATTATCGCTATGGTTTTTATATGGTTCCATCGTAATATAAGATCTAATGTTGTTCCTACAAATGCATCAACCTTATATTTCTCAAGTTCGATATCTCCTTTTCGTGGGCGTAATTCATCGATAACCTGGTTCCCCCATGTACCTTTAACTACTGGCAACCCAGGGCCATGAATTGAACGCATTTCTTGGAGCCTTAAAACATCAGGATCAGATAAAGTCCTATAATCGTCAAATTGCGTGTAATTCGCATAGATTACTTTAACATTGTTTTCACGAGCAGCGTTGATTAGCTTTATCATTGGTCCTAACATTTCAGTGATAGAAGCAGGTCGAGAGACTGGATGAAAATAACCACCAGCCGAAAGCCAATCGTTCAGCATTTCATGCACTATTAATACAGTGTGTTTTGGGTAAACTATCTCATTCAGGGTTTCTGGAATTTCACGTCCATTAAAGGAAATCATTCTGACCCTCCAATTTACAAAAATATTTATTGGATAAGTTGAACCTTACATTAGAAAAAGGATATGAACAACCAATGTGGAAAATATTAACGAGCATTTATGGAAGTTTTGTATTAGAATGATCGAAAGCAAAACTCTAAAAAGAAGAAAAATGTTTAGTGCTATTAGTGTCCATTATACAAATCCTGGTCAAGAAGATTTAGCTATAGATGTTCTTAAAAACAATACTACTTTGTGTAGAGGCCAAGAAGGGTTTATATCCAGAGATATATTTATATCTATTGATGATCCTTTAAAAATGACTACAGTTACTAGTTGGGAGACTAAGGAACACCTGGAGGCATGGGTTAGAGAAGCGGTTGCTAGAGATAAATGGGCACATGCCAGTACAAATGGAAACCCGCCTATTTTTTCCGATATGGACATAGTTGTATGCGAAGATTATCAGGTCCCTTGAATTGGCTTCACTTAATATTGTGCTAACAGGTTACCCATTAACCTTGAAGGCCTCAGGGATTTGATGACGTTCGAAATTAGGTACGATATTTGCCCCAACTTTTTCGAGCATCTCTAATTTTTCGATTAACGTATATGTGGTCATGGAAATCGTTTTTACTCCCAAATTAGATAGTTCATTCATTCGTTCAGATATTTCTTCCCCAGTACCTCTGAAATGATAGAAATCAATCATTAGATCTGTTACTACCTTAGAATGTGGAGAATCTAATTTCTCTCCGATTTTTGGATCTATAGCTTGAAAATACCTCTTGGTATCATTAATTAAAGTATCTACAATCCCAGGTCGATATTTCTCTAATCTTTGCCTTAAGTCATTTACTTCAGGTGTATCCCTCATCAATAAAGGACCTAATTGTGCATAACTTGATGGGTATGCTGAAGTTTCTCTTTTAGCAAGTTTGTTGTCTGGAGTTACGTGTACCATACACCGTAGCCAGGTATCGATTGTTGACGGATCCCTCCCTGCTCGTTTTGCACCAGTGGCAATTTGCTCTAATTGCCACTTAACGTAGATGGGATTACTGCCAAGAAATATTACACCATCTGCAATTTCACCGGCTAATTGGAGGGTTTTGGGACCATGAGCAGATATATATATTGGAACAGGATTTTTGCTCCATTTTGATTGCATTGAGTCACCGCGATGATCAACCTCTTCACCCGCCATATGATTTCTTATAAAGTTCACAGCGTCCCTCATGTCTTTATGTTTAGCAGGTGGCATTCGTTTCCCCAACGCATTTCCTGTTCCAAGTCCTGCAAACACTCTGCCAGGGAAGCTTTTGTCCACACTAGCACAGGCGTTAGCAAGGGTTAATGGATAGTATGTCAGTATACTTGCAACCCCATGTCCTACAATTAAATTCTTAGTGTTTCTTGCAGCTTCTGCCATCATAAGATGTACATCTAATGTCTTTCCGGGAGAATCAAGTAGTGTCATATAAGTAAATCCATTATTTTCTGCCGTTTTGGCTACATTTGCCACCAAATCCATATCAGGTTCGGCTCCATGGCCAACACAAAAATTCATTTTCATAATTAATCCTTCTTACTTGGGATACAAATTGATTAGTTTAAAATCTAACGATTT
>CAYTFF010000016.1:0-7898 GCA_964437045.1 uncultured Dehalococcoidia bacterium | reverse complement strand
TCATCATTAATCATATGCTAGCGAATTATTTTCAATTTTATATTTGATCTTATGATAAATTCTAGTCACTCATTTTGATATGAAAGGTATTTGATATATTAGCGGTACTTTGTTAGATTTTCCATTACCTTGTACTTTAAATAAATTAATAAAATGAATTCACAAATATGTGTGTGTTAAAAATGAGAAATAATAAAGGAAAATATAAATATTTAGGTAAAAGAATTGCCAAAATTGATTCTCTAGACAAAGTGACTGGAAAAGCAATCTTTGGTTCTGACCTGCGGTTAGATAATATGGTTTTTGGGAAAATTCTTCGTAGTCCATATGCTCATGCAAAGATAAAATCAATTGACACCAGTTTAGCTGAAGCAGCAGATGGTGTTGTAGCTGTTATAACAGGAGATGATTTCCCTAATTTACCGAAGGGTGCCCCCGTAAACATAGGTAAAAGGGTGGCTGATATTTATTCAATTAGTCAGGTAGCTATGGCCCGAAATAAAGTACACTTTTATGGGCAGCCGGTAGCTGCAGTTGCTGCTTCCACTATTTTTCAAGCTGAAATGGCGTTGGCTTTAATAAAAATAGAATATGAACCACTTGTACCTGTATTGGATATAAATGAAGCTATAAAAGAGAACTCCCCTAGATTACATGATGAAATGGTCACTGTTAGGAACGATGGTAGTACTGTATATACTAAGGATACCAATGTTGCACAGTATATTGAACTAGATGTAGGGGATACTAATAAGGGTTTTGCAGAGGCTGATGTTGTTGTTGATTGCTCTTTCGAGACTCAAATAGTTCATCAGGGGTATATTGAACCTGAGTCTGAGACTGGGCTTGTTAACTCTAATGGTGAGATTACTATTTGGGCCCCTACCCAAGGGACTTTTTTACATCAAGAAGAATTAGCTGCACTGATGGATGTCCCTATTGAAAAAATTACTGTTTTACCATTAGAAATTGGAGGAGGTTTTGGAGGAAAAGAGCATATAAGAATTTCACCATTATGTGTAGCACTTTCCCAGAAATGTGGTTTACCTGTACAGATTACTCTAACTAGGGAAGAAGTTTTAATAGGAACAGGTCCAGGTGCAGCAACTGTTAGTTCTATAAAAATAGGTGCTAAAAAAAATGGTGCAATTACTAGTCTATTTGCAAAATTTATGTATAGTGGGGGATGTTATCCCGGAGGTCCGATCCAGCGAGCTACTTGGTGTTCTCTAATGCCGTACCAAATACCCAATTTTAAATTAACTGGCTTTGATGTGGTAACTAATAAACCTAAAACCGTACCCTACAGGGCCCCTGGAGGTGCTGCTGCTACCTTTGCCATAGAATCTTCTATAGATGAATTAGCTCAAAAACTCAATATGGATCCTCTGAAAATTAGGAAAATCAACGTGTCACGGGAAGGTGATCTGGCAATAAATGGAACCATTTTTGGCCCAATTGGGTTCGAACATATTTTAGATAAGATAGAATCACATCCAGCTTGGACCAGTTCATTGGGTAATGAAAATAGAGCTCGTGGATTAGCCTTGGGATATTGGCCCTCCAGTTCTGGGGAATCTAATTGTAAAATTAAATTGAACGTAGATGGATCTGTTAACTTACTAGTTGGTTCAGTAGATCTTTCTAGTACGAGGACGGGGCTTGCTCAGATTGTGGCTGAAGAATTACAAATATCAATAAATAAAATCCAAGTCATCACTGGGGATACCAGTATAATTGGATTCACTCAAGCGAGTGCAGGAAGTCGTATATCTCATGATATGGGAACAGCTGTATATTTGGCTTGTAAGGATTTGTTATCCCAGCTGAAACAGAAATGTGTCAATAAACTTGGGGGAAATATTGGAAACATAGAGTATTCGCAAGGAATATTTAGACGAAAAGATGATTTCTCTAATAGTATTACTCTTCAAAAATTATCTACTTACATTATTAGTAATGCGGTTGAAGTAATAGGATATGGTTTCGTATCCGAACTTGAATTAGCTCCAGCTTCAGCGGGTCATGTAGTTGATATTGAAATTGACACTGATACTGGGAAGGTAAATATTCTTAATTATACAAGTTTTCAAGATGTTGGATTCACACTGAATCCTGATATGGTCGAAGGGCAAATGCAGGGTGGTGCGGTTCAGGGTATTGGATGGGCCTTATCAGAAGAATATATTTATGATTCTAATGGAGTAATGAAAAACCCCACACTTCTCGATTACCGCATCCCTACTGCTCTGGATGTTCCAATGTTGATGTGTGATATTTTGAATGTGCCTGCTAAATCTGGTCCTTATGGAGTTAGAGGAGCAGGGGAAATGGGCATTGTTTTACCACCTGCCTGTATTGCTAACGCTATCTCGCGAGTTTTGATGGTTAGACCTTATAGATTGCCAATGAATCCAGAGAGAGTGTTCTGGCTAAATAGGTGTAAAAAATAGGTATATTATCTATTAACCAGATTTAATCATTCAATTTTGGTAGTACTTCATCTATTAAACAATTTAATTGCCTAACTGGAGACCAAGAAGGAAAACTTAACAATATATCAGTGGCGCCAGCTTCTATAAAAGTATTTAATCGGGAGGCGCATTCCTCAGCTGATCCAAATGCAACCCAATTTTCCACTTCTAAACGAGAGAATTTTGTAGAATAATAACTTTCTAAATAATGTTTTGATTCTTCATACGCAGTTTCGCGGTTATCATTAATATTAATAAAATAGTAAAGAGAACAAGGAAAATTTTTCAATTCCTTTCCATCTTGGCTAGCATATTCAAAAATTCTAGTACGTAGTTGTCTGAATTCTTCAACCACTCCAGGATAATTTAGCCAAGCGGTAGTCATCCAGCCATCCCCCATTCTGGAAACACGGCGTAGGGATCTTTCAGCGAATAGTTGGTTGCTAGATATTAATCTTGGGATACTTGCTATCAATATTGGTGGGGTCTTCTGTATAGGCTTTGGTTCGATAATGGCGTTTTTAAGGGTATGGAATTTTCCCTGGAAAGAAACATTATCTTTTGTCCATAATTTCCGTAATATTTCTATATTTTCTTCCATTCTCTGAGCTCTTTGATTATTACGGATTCCCATTGTATTGTCCTCAGCTAATTGAGTTTTAGTTGGCCTTCGACCTCCCATACATGCCCCTAATATAGTACGACCGCTAGATAAAACATCGAGTGTTGCCCATTGATATGCCAACATAATAGGATCTCTAAGTGGAAGGCTTGCCATGCAGGCTGTACCAATCTTGATATTGGTAGTTCTGGAGGCTATTGCCGAAAGCAAAGTTAAAGACTCGAGTCTAGGTATAGCCATTAAAGAATCTCCTACCCATACATGTGATAATAAATCGCATGTATCGGCCGTTTCGGCCATTCGGAGTAAATCTTCTGTTTTTACAATGTCCATTAGGACGCTTCTATTGGATAAGGTAACCCCAATTTTTGCCATATCATCAAATCTCTTTGGTTATTTAAATTTCCTCGTCAATTTTTACGTGACCGTGCTATTCTGTGTCGTTTCTCGGAATTCAAGACTTTTTTGCGAAGGCGGATATTATTTGGAGTGATCTCTGCCAATTCGTCGGTTGCAATAAAATCTAACGCTTCTTCCAAGCTAAAACTTCTAGGTGGTTCAAGGCGTTCAAAAATCTCTGATGTTGATGAGCGCATATTAGTTTTCTTTCTTTCTTTACATATATTTAGATTTAGGTCCCCATCTCTATTATGCATCCCAACAACCATACCTTCGTAAACATATGTATTTGGAGGTACGAATGTACTCCCCCTGTTTTGAGCGTTTCTTATTCCATAAGTTAACGCTACCCCTGTTTCAGATGCTACAATAGATCCAAATCTGGTTGACTTAACATTACCCTTCATAATTTCGTAACCCATTAATTCACTATTCATTATAGAGTTGCCATGAGTCGCTCTTAATAAAAAGCTTCTAAACCCAATTAAACCTCTAGTGGGGAGTTTGTATACAATAGTGATATTCCCATTACCGTCATTACGAATATCTTCCATTTGGCCAAGCCTGGATGAAAGTTCTTCTGCTAAAATCCCTAAATATTGTTCATTAGTTTCAATAAATATACGTTCGTAAGGTTCATGAATTTTATCATTTAGGATTTTTGTAATTGCTTCCGGCTTAGAAACTTGAAATTCGAGTCCTTCCCGTCGCATATCTTCTATTAGAACTGAAAGGTGTAATTCTCCCCTGCCAGAGACAATAAATTCATCAGCATTACTTGTTTGTTCAATTTGTAAGCTAACATTTGTCCGGATTTCTTTTCCCAAGCGATCCCACAATAGTCTTGAAGTAGCATATCGTCCATCTTTACCTGAAAAAGGAGATGTATTAACACTGAACGTCATTTTTACCGTAGGTTCTTGAATAGAAATCCGGTCTAATGCTTCAGGGTCGCTAGCATTAGCTATTGTATCCCCTATGGTTACTTCTTTAATTCCAGTAACAGCACATATATCTCCAGCGTTCACTTCTGTAACTTCATGTCTTCGTAGGTCTTTGAATGAAAAAAGATGATCAACATTAGCCGATTTTTGCTCACCTGATTCGGTAATAACAATTATGGGTTCGCCCTGTCTCATTACACCTCTTGAAATCCTGCCAATCGCTATTTGGCCCAAATGGTTATCGTTATCTAGTGCTGTATCTAACATTTGTAGCCCCCCATCCAAATCAGCTATAGGGGATGGTATATAGTCTATGATAGCTTCAAAAAGGGGAGCCATATCTGCATGTGGTTCAGTTAACTGGTTGATTGCATATCCTTCCTTTCCGGAAGCATATATAACAGGAAAATTTAATTGTTCAGCATCAGTAGCTAAATCTAGAAACAGATCGTTTACTGCTTCAATAGAGGAATTTACATTTTCTACAGATCGATCTATTTTGTTTAAAACAACTACTGGTTTCAACCCGCTTTCCATTGCTACTTTTAATACGTAACGGGTTTGTGGCATTGGTCCCTCGACAGCATCCACAACTAAAAGGCACCCATCAGCCATATTTACTACTCGTTCGACTTCACCACTAAAATCGACGTGCCCAGGTGTGTCTATTATATTAAGAGTTACACCTCGATATTTGATTGCTGTGTTTTTTGCTAGTATAGTTATCCCGCGCTCGCGTTCTTGAGGATTAGAGTCCATGATTTGTTGATCAATTTGCTGGTTTTCTCTAAATATCTTGCTAAATCGTAACATGGCATCGATAAGAGTGGTTTTACCATGATCTACGTGTGCCACAATAGCAACGTTGCGTAGATGCTTCTGTGCTTGTATTGGCATGAGTTGAATCCTTCGAAAATAGAATAATTTTGGTCTATTGTACACCTTGTAATTATAACAAATGAGGATATTGACTCATGATAATGTCAAATCTAGCTAGTAAGGTTAGTATAAATTTGTAATTTTAAAGACTATTTTCATCATATTGACTTAATACCCAAGTCAGCAAAAATCACTTTTTCTCCAAAATTATCTTTAATAATATATGAATCACCAAATTTACGACATTTTAATCCGTATCGAGAGAAAAAGACTTGAAGATCAATTTGTTCGCCGATTTTGTTTGTTGGAACTAGAGTTTGAGTATTATTATTTGTGAAATGCATTAAAATCTCCTAGCAGATATTATAAAGTAGAACAACAGTTCGAGTGATAGTAGAACAAATGTTTGCTTTTGTCAATACTTGACAGATGTTCTTTTAATCTTTATGGTTCAAGAAAATTGGAACCTGGATTTGCAAATGGAGGATCAAATGTTTAGGTTTCCAGCGCCTCCGCCGCATGATCGTAGTCCCCATAAATCCTGTTTAGGATTTCTGATAGTTATTGGAGTCTTGATTGTTATTATAGGATTGGTTTCTTTAGGTCGTATTTTATTTAACTAAATTAATATCTAGTTCATTTACTCTGGGACTTTAGTTTGATACAATGCCGCGACTATGAAAGATTCAAAAGTTGGTAGATATCACACACCTTATTGTCAGGGAGTCTTTGAAGCGAAAGATAATGAGGAATTACAGGAACGGTATGATGCTGGAGCTGAAGGGTATGAAGAACGGGTGGCAAAATCTGGTTATATTAAGAAATTACCATTAATGGTAACCGGACTTCTTTGTAGATATGTAAAACCGAATAAAGGTACTATTTTAGATGCGGGCGCAGGCACTGGTCTAATCGCCGAAATGATAGTTCCCCTTGGATACAAGAGTATTATTGGGATTGACCTGTCAGAAGGAATGCTAGAATTAGCAAAAGCCAAAGGAATTTACAAGGAACTTAAACAAATGGTTCTGGGAGAGACGTTAGATTTCCCAGATGATTTCTTTTACGCTACAGTTGCGTCTGGAGTTTTTAACGTGAATCATGCTCCCCCTGAATCGTTTGATGAATTGATAAGAGTCACAAAACCTAAAGGTTATATAGTCTTTACGGTTAGAGATGATGCATTTGAAGAACGAGGTTTTAAGGAAAAATTAGCATCACTTGAATCGGATAACAAATGGAAGCTTGTTGATGTTACAGAACGAGTTAAACGGTGGAGTTTTACTGCGCAACTGGGTGACGATAAGATGGCTAATAGGGCATTTGCGTATCAAGTTACATAAGGTAATCTTATTGACTTAAATAATTCAGGTTTTAGTATTTACCTCTTCACGTATGATTCTTAATTAATAAAATAAAAAGTTACTTGTTATGGTGGTTGTTAAATTTTTTTGATTCAGTTATACAAGTTAGTAATGTTCAATATATAAAAGAAAGACTTGTATGATGGTAGGAACGTCATGAAAAAAGAAATTATCAATTCAAAAAAAATTAGTGGGACTTACGCTAGTAGCTCAGCACATGGAGTCAAGGCAGGGAATTTCCTTTTTGTTACTGGGCAATATGCTAGTGGAGTAAACGTTAATCCAAAAGATGACCGTCAAGGACCATCAGATTTAGGCACGCTTCGAGACCAAACAACAAGAGTTATGGAGAATATAAAGGCTATATTGGAAGAGGCAGGCACTTCATTTGAAAATGTCGTTAAGAGGAATGTTTATATCACACATGTTTCTGATTTTGATCAGGTTTATGAGGTGATGGAGCCATATTTTACATCACCAGTAGCTAGTACAGGATTACTCACTGGGCTTATCCCTAGAGGAGCTAGGGTAGAAATAGATGTTATAGCAGTGGTCCCTGATTAGCATTGGTTGAGGTATTATATATGCAGTGTTATCCTGTGGTCTTAATTGGCTATCAGGAGTTGGCAGTCACATGAGATTTACTGATTACTACAACCAGGCGAACCCTGCAATTTCATTTGAACTATTCCCTCCCAAAACTAAAAAAGCAGAAAATGATCTTGAAGCGAATTTACCTCGTTTAATTGATTTGAGCCCTGATTTTTTCACCGTAACTTATGGAGCCTTAGGCACTACAAGAGATGGCACGCTTAAACTAGCTTCTAAGCTCAAGATTGACTATAACGTTGAGGTTGCTCATCATCTTACATGTGTAGCCTTGAATAAAGATCAACTTGATACGGCTTTAGCAGAAATTAAATCCCAAGGCATCAATAAAATTGTTGCTATACGTGGAGATATACCTCAAGGTGAATCCCGGTTCAAACCACCTGTTGGTGGTTACAGTTACGCTAACGAAATGGTACGTCATATCAAGGAATTTGATGATCAATTTAGCATTGCCGTTGCTGGTTACCCAGAAAAGCATATTGAAGCATCTGATTTTGATTTTGATATAAGAAACTTAAAACGTAAAGTTGAAGCAGGAGCAGAAATAGTTATAACACAATTATTTTATGACAATAATGATTTCTATAGGTTTCAAGATCGATGT
>CAYTFF010000015.1:0-14815 GCA_964437045.1 uncultured Dehalococcoidia bacterium | reverse complement strand
ATTGGTTGTAGGGACTTTGCCTCCATTCGAAATAACCTGGCGTAATTCATTCAAATGTTCTCGGATTAAGGTTAACAAAGACTCCCTTGAATAGCAGGTAATTAAAGCTTTTATTTTGGGCTCAGCTAAGAGCTTATCTACGCTTGGCAGTAAACTATATTTAATTGACACTTATATTCTCCATAATAATGGCTCGAAACATTTTACCATAAGGGTTACTTGTTTGACTTAACAAGCTTGGTCAAAAATAGTATAATCATTAGCTAGCCATTGACATCATTGATCCTATATTTCGACGGTTGATAAAATGTTTAGATTAGCATTAAGACCTAGGCCAATATGAAAATTATTGGTTTAACCGGGGGCATTGGTACCGGTAAAAGTGAAGTTTCAAAGGTATTAACGGAGCTGGGTGCTGTTGTTTTGGATGCAGACAAAATTGCGCATCAAGTTTATCTACCTCAGACCAGTACATGGCAAGAGATAGTGGATGCTTTTGGGGGAGATATTTTAAAGCCAAACAATGAAATTAATCGTAAGAAATTGGGAGACATTGTATTTAAGAATACAGAAGAGTTGAATCGACTGAACTCAATTGTTCACCCTAGGATACGAGATTTTTTAAAGATGCGGATTGATGAGGAGAGAGAGAAGGATATTCCGTCTGTAGTTGTGGATGCAGCAATAATTATAGAAGCTGATTGGCTCTCTGTAGTTGATGAACTTTGGGTGGTTATAAGTGATTTAGACAATATTTTGGAAAGACTAAAACTGAGGGATGGACTTTCCAGGGAAGCTATCATGGCTAGAATAAGTACTCAACTGGCACAGGAAGAAAGAATGAAATATGCAACATTAACTATTGAGAATAATTCTGACCTTCCTTCCCTCAAAAATAAAGTAGAATCGCTATGGCGAAATAGAATAATGCAAAAGTAGGTATTAAATGACCACGATTAGTAGAACAAATTTTAAAGGCCACATAATAGAAGAATACGTAATAACAAAGGAACCATTTTATGTCCCTGTAGGCAACGAAATTGAAATGTTTGAAGCTGCATATATGCAAAAGATACCCATTTTATTAAAAGGACCGACGGGGTGCGGAAAGACACGTTTTGTAGAGTATATGTCTTATAGGCTTGGGCCTACAAACCGTAAAACTAAAGGGAGTAAAGACAACGGTAAACGTAATATTCCTTTGGTTACTATTGCTTGTCACGAAGATTTGACTGCTAGCGATCTAGTAGGTAGATATTTGCTAGAAGGAGATTCAACGGTATGGATTGATGGTCCCCTAACAAGGGCAGTAAAAGCTGGTGGTATTTGCTATCTAGACGAAGTTGTAGAGGCACGTAAGGATACAACAGTTTTGATACATCCTTTAACGGACCATAGAAGGATATTGCCTGTGGAGAAGCAAGGGCTTTTGTTGGAGGCATCCGAGGGGTTCCTTTTGGTCATTTCGTATAACCCTGGTTATCAAAGTGCATTGAAAGATTTGAAACACAGCACAAGACAACGATTTGTTTCTATAGATTTTGATTACCCACCAAGTGAGATAGAGGCACAGGTTATTAAACATGAAGCTAAAGTTTCTGATGACTTAGCTAATGCTCTTGCAAAGCTTGGTGAGAAAGTACGTAATTTAAAGGATCATGGGTTACAAGAAGGGGCTAGTACCAGGCTTCTTATTTATGCTGGAAAACTTATTGCGCAAGGTATTAGTGCCAGAGATGCATGTCAGGTAGCGATAGTATCTGCTTTGACCGATGATATGGAGGTACAAAGAAGTATTGCGGAAGTAGTTTCTGCTATTTTGGAATAAATTCAATGTCCGTTAATATTTTGGAGGGATTGTTAATTAAATGGCGGAATTGATTGAGGTTATTAAAGAGAAACTTTCCAAATATCCTAAGACTACCTTAAAGGTAGCCAATTTGAGACCATCCGCAGTAATGCTTATTATTTATCCCAAGAATGAAGGTTATTCCATCCTTTTAAATAAACGTTCCGAAGAAGTTGAACATCATAAAGGTGAGATTTCATTTCCTGGTGGTGCTAAAGATCCGGAAGATAATACTATGCTGGATGTAGCTTTGAGAGAAACTCATGAGGAAATGGGGATATGCCCAAAAGATATTCATGTACTTGGAGAACTCTCAGAAGTTTCAACAAACTCTGGTTTTGTTATTAACACGTTTGTTGCTACCATACCGTACCCGTATAAATTCCAAATTAGTTCAGCAGAAATTGCAGAAGTGATAGAAATGCCGCTTGAATCAATTCTTGACCAGACAAACCGTAGAGAAGAAGCTTGGGTTGATGAGGAAAGATTGGCTCGTGGATTTATTTATGCATATAATGGTCATTTGGTTTATGGAGCAACTGCCCGTATACTAAGTCAGTTAGTTACTCTTCTTGAAAATGATGTTAGATAAAGGGAATAATGTGACAGAACGCAATAATAGAACTTCATCAGAAGAACAGTCAGGTGTCAATGAATTTCCTAGAGCACTCATTGAGGAGTTCAGCAAATCCAAGAATGTACTTAAGGGCATGGTTACAGCTAATCAGCTTAATGCGTGGACCGAACATGGATTCCATATTGCCAGGCATAACTCTCGTTCATGGGAAGCAGCCACTGAATTTTTCAAAATCAGTACTAAAATGGTTGCAATATGCCCAGGTTCAAATCTAATAAACTGGGCGAAAGTTGGAGCTTCAATTTGTGAAGAGTCTCCTGCTTTGGCAATCGCATACTTCAAGGCTAGTCTTGCGACAATCCCCAATTTAGATATTCGCCGGATTAATGATTGGGCCCAAATGGGAATGACTCTATACAATGGCACTTGGAAATCCAGTACTTTATCTTCTAAATTCTTTGAGGAAAGTCCTCGGATTTTCGCTGTGTTGAATTTTGATCAGGCAGAACGCCTTATAGATTTACTGAATATTGTTTCTCAAAAATCCTATGATATGGCAACAGACTGCTTAACTCTTAGCGGAACTGTCTTTAAGCGAGTAGGCTTATCAAAGGATACATTTTTAGGCTTAGCAGAAGATGTTACAACCAATAGCTGGAGGGAAGTAAAGGGGCTGTTTGAAACATCAGCAGCTTCCTTATCTAAATTGGACTCAGCTCAGATTCCACGATTCTTAAATTTAACTGCTAATGTAGCTAAGATGGAAGACCAAAAGGTTTCTTTATTTATTAGGGATAGTATAGGTGCAATTTCGCAAGTAGATATAAAAAAGCATGCCCTAATTTTGACACTTTCTGAAGTATTGCTTTCAGAATGGGCAGGGAATGTTGGTGATTTCATTAAGACTGCCCCTAATGTTTTAAGCAAATTAACAACTAATCAGTTTGAAGAGTGGTTTAATGAAGGGCTTAAGGTACTAAAAGAAAATTATGCTGCTGGATCGGCCTATTTTAAGATTGAATCGTCATGGGCCGAACATATTATAGATAGTCTTTCTTCCACGGTGGAACTTGATAAAGTTAAGGAAGTTTCATCAATGTATTGTCAAGCATTAGCAGGAGCTGATATAGAGATTGCCCCTGTGGAAAATCTAGTAAGTAAGAACATAGGCTGGGTATCTGGAGAAAAAGCTACTACAGAAGGAAAAACCATTTTCCTTCCACCTTCAATTAATAAATATGACAATAAACATCAGAACTTTGCATGGTTTAAAGTTATTGCAACTCATCAAGTGGCTCATTTAGAGTTTGGAAGTTTTAACTTTATATTTGAAGAACCTTCAACCTTATTTGAGGATTTGAGATTTAAACTTTTATTACAAAAAGAGAAAACAACATCTGAATCAGAAAATGGCTTGAATAAAACTTCAGGTAAAGTTTGGATGACTGATATGCAGCGGCTATTCAATCTTTTTGAAGACAGGAAGTTAGCCTTAGATGTTTTTACAATTGTAGAAGATGGAAGACTGGATGCTAGAGTTAAGCATGAATATCGTGGTATTAGAAAAGATTATAAATTAGTACAGGAGGAATCTCTAAACGATCGTCCAGATATCAAAACGCTACCGGCTAGAGAAGCTTTAGTAGAATTTTTGGTTAGGTATAGCCTGAAACAAGAACAAAAAATTCCTGTACCCAAGGAACTCCTGGAAAAAGCCAAGTCACTTTTAACCATTTTAAAAAGAGTATTTACTCCTATATCAACCGTTCAAGATTCAGCTGAAGCAACCATTAGGCTTTATGCCATTTTGTCCTATATTACTAATATCTAAAAGGACGAAGAAGACTGGGAAAATCTTGATACTGAAATACAAGAAGAGGAAGAATATCAAGAACCCCCAGGCATAGAAAACTTAATTGAAAATATGTCTCATCCTGATCAACAGGATCCACAAGATATTGAAGAAGATATTGAAGAAGATATTGAAGAAGAATATCAGCCCACTCAGGACGTTGATTTCAGGGGAGAGTTTAAACCTGAATTAGTTCAACTTCTTAGTGTGTTACAGGAAGATCAGGAAGGTGAATCTGTTGAGACCCCAGAATTTTCTAAGGAAATGCTAGAGGATTTGTTAAAGCAAACTCCAGAGCTTGAGATGCAATCTGAGGAAGGTGATCCAGAAAAGACCGTTAGTATATTTGCAGATAATTTGGTAAAAGAAGCACAATTGAATAAACCTCAAAACCCTGAAGATGGATCAGGCGATTCTTTGGATGAAGGCGAAGGTGCTGGTCCGCTCGAAGCAACCGAACCGCTTAGTTATTTGTATGATGAGTGGGACTTCAGGGCTGAGGATTATAAACCTAGATGGTGCGTAGTTCGTCAAAAAGTCATGGAAGAGGGAGATTTAACTTTTTATTCAGAAACTATGAGAAATTATTCTTCGATGGTATCTCAAATTAAGAGACAGTTTGAAATGGTTATTCCGGAAATGTTTAGTAGGGTCTATCGATTACCAGATGGAGAAGAATACGATTTAGATGCTGTTATAGAAGCTAAAGTAGATGCTAGGACTGGAAACTCCCCTTCTGATAAGCTTTATTGGAAACGTAATAAAGTAATTAGAGATGTAGCGGTTATATTTTTACTAGATCTAAGTGCATCTACAGCGGAAGCAATTGAAGAATCAAAACATTTACCAGATCAATGGGATGCTCCAGATGACCCAGCTGAGTATATGACTTGGTTACGTAACAGGAGAAATCAAATTTCACGCCGGTCTCATAAGCGAATAGTTGATATAGAGAAAGAAAGTGCTGTCTTGCTTATAAGTGCTCTTGAAACGATAGGGGATACTTATGGGATATATGGATTTTCAGGATATGGTAGAGAGAATGTTGAGTTTTATGTGATTAAGGATTTGAATGAGAAATTTACAGATAGAATAAAGAAGCGTATAGACAGAGTTGCTCCTTTGCATGCAACTAGAATGGGCCCAGCCATACGGCATGCAGTGGCAAAATTAGATGAACAATCTGCTAAAACCAAGATATTATTTCTCATTAGTGATGGACGGCCTCAAGATAGGGGATATAGCCGCGAAGGTGTAGAAAAGGAATACGCTGTTCATGATACCCGCATGGCATTAATAGAGGCTAAAAGGAAACAAATAACCCCATTCTGTTTAACTGTCGATAAATCCGGGCATGATTACCTTAAGACTATGTGCCAGGATATGGGATATGAAGTCTTAGCAGATATTCAAGCGCTTCCTAAACGACTGCCATTTTTATATCGTAAGCTTACCGATTAGGAAGATCGAGGGTTAATCTCAGTATCTATGGTAGCATAATATCAAAGCACTATAGTAAGATGTTATCATACAAACTGTAGTAGTCTAAAATTAATTCTAGAAAACATATCATTTTGATATTTCTTACATGTATTTGTGTGCGTAGTTAATAGTTCTGGTGGACTCTTTACTAATTTATAGAGGCCATGTCATGACCATGACACATAGGTGACTTTATACGCCCACAGCCCTTGGGACATTCGGAAATAGCTACCTGGCTACCATCATCTTTTGTAAGGGTCTTATGTTCTAAAGAAGACCCACACTTACCACAGGTAATATCATTAGTTTCCATGCCGCAATCTGAACAGCTGTATTTTGCCATAGATTATTCACCTCTTTCACACTTTATCTATATACGTTGTTAATATCAGTCATAAAGAATTACCTTCTTGTTAATATGACATATTATCAAAAAGGAATACTCTAAGCTAGCATCCGTATCATTTCTAATAATGATTGGATCACACCTCGCCGTTTTACAAGGGCTCTATTAGAAGGGAAGTGACCATCAATAACTTTTGTATGGCCATTATAAGCAATGCCAATATATGTAGTACCGGGTGCTATTCCTTTTACACTTTCGGAGCCAGCTATACCAGTTGTACCTATCCCAGCATTAGTTTTCATATGGTTACATATAGCCAGTGCCATATTTTCTGCCACCTCGGGACTAATTGCTCCATATTTTTCAATTAGTTTTTTGTCTACTCCATGAGTTATTTTCGCTTCATCGGTATATGTTACTATACCTCCCTTGAAAAAATTTGAACTTCCAGTAACATCAGTTATAGCACTAGCTAAAGCTCCACCCGTGAATGATTCCATAGTAGATAAAGTTTCGGATCTCTCTCTAAAAATATCTGAGATTCTTTCCTCTAATATATCTTCATCCTTTCCCCAAATATTAGGTCCTAATGAGCTTTCTATTTCTTTTTGTAGCGGGGTAAGGAGCAATTGTGCATCCAATTGATTTGGCGCTTTGGCGATAGCTCTAAGGAATACTCCGTCGGGTCTGGCATATATTCCCAGGTAAGGATTTTTACTTTTAAATAAGGGAGCTATCTTCTCACTGATAGTTGCTTCGGGCAGTCCGAAAGTTTTTATTGTCATTGTAGCGATCGAATTGCTTTTATGTAATTTGAGTAACATAGGAACAACTTCATTAATCCACATTAACTTCATTTCGGCTGGAGGACCAGGCATTGCGATTATTATATGTTCATCCTTTTCAACCCACCATCCTGGGGCTGTTCCTATAGCATTGTGAATCGGTTTAGCTGAAGGTATGAGTGTTGCCTGTTTTAAGTTATGCGATGACATGAATAATTGCCTACGTTTAAATACTTTTTTTAAATGAGCGAGCATAGGTTTATCAATTGTCATATTTTCTTTTAACACTTCTGATATTGCTTCTCTGGTTAAATCATCAGAAGTGGGGCCAAGACCGCCAGTAGTAATAATTATGTCTGATTGGTCCAATGCTCTAATTAATGTCTTTGAAAGAGATTCTAAATCATCTCCAATTACAGATATAGCTTTAACTTCTATATCCATCTCTGGTAATTTGGATGCTAAGTAACCTGAATTGGTATCAACAATCTCTCCCATAAGAATTTCAGTTCCTATAGATACAATTTCTGAGAGCATAAACCTGCCTTTATTCTTCGAATTGTGGTGAAGTATAGTCCTTTTTGTTATATTCCTGCAACAGAGAACAAATTTGCTATGCTACAATAGGTTAAAATGGAAACATATGATTTAATTATGACTATAACAGATGAAGCGAAAAAAGAACTCTCAAAAACTTTAGCAAGAGTAAATCTTGATTCAGGTAAATATTTGCGATTAACTACCCCTCCCGTTTGGGCTGGGGAAGGTGATTTTGGGATAGTTATAGATGAAATGTCTGAAGGAGATCACTTGATAGACTATCATGGTACAACGATACTAATTATGGATTCCGATTTGGTAGGAAAATTCCCAAACGCGGTGTTGGATTTTAAGATAACCGATCAGGGTTCACGGTTTACCTTAGATATTTATTAGAAGATCTAAATCTTCAAATTTTACTTTTAGGCGATAGTTATATGTACCCCGAATTCCCAGAAAACAAAGACATTAATGAATTAGAAGAATTTGATAATAAATCTTACGTTTATGAAGAGGATTCTTACACCTCTTCCCAGCCTAAATTTTCATGGCTTAGACTACTGGCTATTATACTAGGATTGGCTTTAATTGCTTCCCTTTTGATTCCGGTATTAGGTCCATTAATGGATGGGTTTCAATCCAATGAAGTATCTAATCCAGAAGATAAAATGTTAAGGGAACAGAATCTATATTCTAGATGGATAACAGATAATGTAAATGACATCCTGGGGAATCCTATAACTGCTAACAAAACGAGATTATTAGGGGTAAAGTTTGATGAGTCAGTAGATAATCCTATATTAGGAATATTAATGAATTTTGATCGATCTGAAGAACCTATAGTAGAAGAAATCTTAAAAGGAACGTCGACAACAATTTTCGATACTCTATTTGATGATAAAAGAGGCCAAAATATAGTAATCTTATGGCTTAAGCCAGGTAAAGTTAATAGTGACGGGCAGACTATGACGGAGGTTGTTTTAATGATTGGAATGCTTAGGGAGACGGCCAAATCTATAGATTGGAAAAAATTTGATACGAATAAGCTTGATCAAGCAGCAGATATATATCAACTAAACGTACCTTTTTAAGAGGTTTATATGATTAGTCTTAAGAGAAATAGATATGGTATTCCAGTTGAGGCCACAGGTATACGGACTAGTAGTTCTTCCAGGTTTACCCCAAATAGCAATGATCCTTTTAAAATAAGCAGATCCAAATTCAATGATTTCCTGACATGTATGAGATGTTTTTATTTAGATAGGGTTATGGGAATTATTTCTCCATCAATGCCTGGATGGACTCTGAATGAAACAGTAGATTTGTTGCTCAAGAAGGAATTTGACTTGTGCCGGGATTTCCAGATACCTCATAGAATATTTTATAGGCATGGTTTGGATAATGTTGTTCCATTTAAACATAACGACCTTGATAAATGGCGAGATTCTCTTCATCATGGGTTAAAACATAAGCTTGAAGGCACAAACATAACCTTATTTGGAGGCATTGATGATGTCTGGTTCAATCGAGAAGAGGAAAACCTAATTGTTGTTGATTACAAGTCTCAGTCAAACAAAAGACCTGTAACAACCGAACACTATTTGGCTGGAGTGTATCATCAAAGTTATAAAGTTCAACTTGAATTTTATGCATATCTTCTGAATAAGATGGGCTTTGATGTTTCTAGCACTGGATATTTTTATGTCTGCAATGCTGATAGAGGAGCTAATTCATTTGAAGGTACAATTGGTTTTGATGAAACACTTATACCTTATGAATTGAATATCAGCTGGATTGAAGGTAAAATTTCAGAGATGCTGAGTATATTAAATTCTTATGAAATACCTGCTGCGAATCCATCGTGTGAAAACTGTGCTTATGCCAGGCAACGGACTATGGTTGAGCATAAGCAATAAAATTTTGTGCTCAGTTAAATAGGTGCCTATGAAGCCTGTTCGTATGGTGGATCGACTCCTAGTTGCCTCATAATTCTAACCCAATCTGGATCAAGAAATAAAACAACCCCATATCCGTCTACGTAAATGTATTGTCCTTCTGGGGATTCATTACCGATGACAAACGAAATCTGGTCATTGAACTCAACGCCTCTCTCTGATTTAGAGCGCCATCTTATAGAAATACTGTCTGAGTTTTCACCTATACCGTAAGATGTTGGATCCAAAACTTGATCTTTAACAAGTTTGTAATATGATGGTCCACTGATTAAGGGTAAGATTTCTTGTAATCGGTTTTCTTCAATATTTGATCCGTCCTCAAATTTCCATTCATTTTCTTTTTTACGAATCTCAATTTTTTGATCGTCTGTGATAATATCAACCCCTGTAAAATCAGAAGGATCCTTAACTTTCAGGTACCATTTTGGTATAGGAGGGGAATCTACAATTTTTATCAATACCCTGCCCCAAGAAGAATCTATCAAGAAAAGTTGTGGGAATCCTTCCATTTGAGCATAGTGTGCTGCACCATCGGGAGTTTCGTCACCAAGTATTACCCTTAGTGTATCATCGTTATTAAGGTAAACCGTTACATTGGCTGTAGGATCTAATAGGCCAAATTTTTCTGGGTCATCAACAGATTCATACAAAATCCTTTGAGATTGAGGTCCACTTAAGAGTAGAGGTATACCACTCCACCTGTTAAGATCTACCGGGATTCCTGCAGGCTCCCCAAAATGCCAAGTTGCTGCGTTTTGTCTAATAAAATCTTCCTCGTTAATACGAGTTTTTATATTTATTCGCACTATATCTCCATCAGTTACGTTGTAAAACCACGGGGGCTCCTGTTTTAGTTCAGGGTCTTGTTTGAAGGGGTTTACTAATGCCAAAATCCCAACAAGTGCTCCAATGAATATAAGAGTTATAGTTGCTTTTAATCTCATTGAACTTCTTTCTTATTAGCTATGAATCCTGATAGAACTTTGTGGCTAGTTGATTACAAAAAACACAATTAGCTATCTGCGTCTCCACCAAACAACAACACCTAGTAGAGAAACAAAGGCTGGGATTAACAACCAACTAGACCACTTGATGAGGTCTCTTTCTCGCTGAGTAAGAAACAGTTGCCTAAGAGCAACCGCTTTAGGTCTAATTGAAATCAAATTGAAATCCTGTGTTAACCAGTTAACGGAATTCAGTAAAAGATCTCCATTACTACTGTACGAAAATAAGAAATTCGACGGAAAATCTGAATCTACAAAGACTACAAATTTCGCTAAGTTTTCTGATGGTATTGCGCCTTCTCTTATAGGTTGATTTGTAATTACTATTGCTCCTATAAATAATGGACCAGGAGTATCTAATTCTTTCTCAAATACATTTTCCTTCTTATCGGTTTCGAGCCAACTGTATTGAGTTGTAAAGGCAAGTGGTGAAAATAACATTCCGTCCGGCAAATCTTCCAACTTAACTGTGGGTTCAACAGAAGTCACATCAGGAAATAGTGTAGGGCTCTCAAGAACGGCAGTTATTGGTATTGAACCTCCAGTGGTAATATCTTCTGTTAGGTATTGATTAATAGGCACTAAAGGAGATCTTTTATCTGTTGCTAAAGAGCTAGCAGGATCCACTATACTTCCTTCTCCCAGGGCTACTCCCCATTGAGCTAACAAATCTCTGAACCTTGGGGGGGTCTCTGGGTTCATAAGGAAAAGAACACTTCCTCCATTAACAAGATATCTGTCAAGAGCTTCTTGCTCTGATCTCCTAAGATCTTTTTGAGGTCCTGCTATAATTAATGTTGCTGAATCTGATGGCACATCTTCAGTTTGTAATAAATTTAATGACTGAAGTGAATAGTTATCCGCGAATAGACCTCTGGTTGCAACACCGTATCCTCTATCTTCCATTATATCTCTAAAGGAATGTTCATCATGGCCTTCTAAGAAGTAAACAACTTTTTGTTTTATGCCCGTCACAGCTAGTAATGCTCCGGTTATATCTTGTTCCTGAGCTTGGGCTTGGGTTGAAGTAAATATTGATTGTCTTCTTCCTGAGTCTAGCCCTTCGAAAACTATTGTTCCTGAGGCTTGGACACCAAAATTCCTAGCCGTTGAGGGTTGTTCTTGAGGATCAATAAGTACGTAATCAAAATTATTGCGGGCACGAATTTTGTATTCTTCTAACAAGTCTTTAATACTTGCCCAAGCTACTTGACCATCTGGTAGATTAGTAACAAAAAAAGCATGGGCCATTATAGGCTCAGGTAAATCATCAATAACTTGGGTTGTTTGAGGAGCCAAATCAAACTGCTTTGTTGCTGTTAAATCTCCTCTGTATGTAATCATTTCAAAGAAAAGGAAATTAATTATCCCTGCAACAAATAAGATTCCAAGAACCATTAACAAGGTGTTTACACCATATCTTCCTCTACGCCCTACTAGAGCTGAGTAAATAACTTTAGGAGAGAAAGCTATTGCTAAAAGCATTAATACAATCCCTACTATAATTACTGCAAGGGAAAAGGTCTGGATATCTCTAATTAGAAGGTATAATATTCCCGCACTGAGAAATGAAATTAATCCCACTGCACCTAGTATAAAACTAATGTACCCTGAATAGGCAGATATAAATGTGCTTGTTGCCCCTTGGTTTTGATCTGAATTATTTTCTTGAGCCATTATCTCCACCTACGCATTTCTAATGAGATTACTGTCAAAAATAGAAATACAACTGTAAAAGAAATATAGTAGACGACATTTGATATATCTATAACCCCTCTACCAAAGTCATCTATGTGGCCAAGAAGGGATAGATTATTTAATATGTCTGCAGCAACTCCGGTTAGTCTTCCAGCAGCTACATCAATGATAAAAAAGAATCCAGTAATTGCCGTCGTAACAACAAAGGAAACAATCTGGTTGTTGGTTAAAGAAGAGGCAAATAGCCCAATAGCCAAAATTGTAGACCATAAAAGTATGATCCCTAAATATCCACTAAAGATTGGACCCGGATCCGGGTCGCCAAACCAAAATAATAAAAGAACAAAATATAAGGTTAACGCAAGTGATGCCAACATCATTACCAGAGTTGAAAGGAACTTGCCGATCACGATTTCATAATCTTTAACGGGAGCTGTAAGAAGTAGTTCAAGTGTTCCCAATTTCGCTTCTTCTGCAAATAGTCGCATCGTTAAAACAGAAGATATCAATATTATTATCCACCAAGTTAGGAAGAAATAAAGAAATCCCCTAATAGTTGCCTCTGGAAATGTGGAATCAATGGTTCCTCGTACAAACCATATTGCACACCATGTAACAAAGAAGGCTGCCACTACGTAAGCCATTGGTGAGGAAAAATATGACTTAATTTCCTTCCAAGCTATTGCTAAAGTATTTCTTAATGGACCGCTGTATGCTACAAGTTGAAGTATACCTATAGGGTAGCTTAACCATCCCTTAATCGTATTAGTAGAGGAAACATTGTTAAAATTAGCCAAAATTACTACTCCACTTCTTCTACGGTAGTAAGTTTTAGGAAAATCTCTTCTAATGTCATAGAACGAGGTTCCATTTTCAATAAACCCCAACCATTATTAACTATTGATGATGCCATCTCTTCTCTTATATCTGAACCACGTCGAGATTCAGCTAGGTAAGATGAGATGCCATTCTGGATATCACCACTCTTAGTAACATCACCTATACCTTTGATTCCTCGTAGCGTATTTAGAACATCTTTGGTGGGGCCTTTAATTTCAAGTTCAATTCTTTGGACACTTTGCAATCTTTCAGACAAATTTTGAGGTTTATCCTCAGCAACTATTTGACCCTCATGAATAATTATGACACGCTCACATATCATACTAACCTCTGGTAAGATATGAGTACTCAGAATAAGAGTGTGTTCACCACCTAAATCTTTTATTAATAGTCTAGTTTCGACTACTTGAATTGGATCAATTCCAATCGTTGGCTCATCCAGAACTAACACATCTGGTTCGTGAATGATAGCTTGAGCAATACCTACACGTTGTCTGTACCCTTTAGAAAGTTTTCCAATATGAGTTGATTGATATTCTCCTAGTCTACACACATCAATGACTTCAGATATCCTTTTTTGTATACGTGGTTTATTCATGCCTCTTATTGTTCCCATAAATCCTAGATAATCTTCTACAGTCATATCTGTATAGAGAGGAACAGTCTCTGGAAGGTATCCTATATGCTTTCTAGCAGAAAGAGAATCTGAAACAACATCATATCCGGCTATACTTGCTGTACCACTACTAGGGGGCATAAAACCGGTAAGTATCTTCATTACGGTGGTTTTACCTGCTCCGTTAGGTCCAAGGAATCCAAGGATTTCACCTTTACCTACACTGAAATCAAGTTCGATTACAGCTGGGAACCCACCATAGTATTTTGTTAAATTCTTTACTTCAATCATAGTTCAATTTTTTAATCTAAAAATGAGACATCTATTTTTTCAGAAAACGCACAGACGCTTATTTTATAACATTTCTCATATCTATTCAAGATATTCTATAGCTATAATTCAAATATTAAGCCTTACATTACTCTCAAACCCTCCGCTGTTTTTTAAAAAACAGCGCTATTTATTTGGTTTTTAAAAATAAGTTGATAAAAAATGGTACAATATGTTGTTGAGGACTGTTAGAAATGATCTTGAATAAACAGCCAATTTATTTTGACCATGCCGCAACCACTCCTGTAAGACCAGAAGTGTTGGAGTGTATGTTGCCATATTTCTCTAGGCTATATGGGAATCCTTCAAGTATTTACACCCTTGGGCAAGAATCCAGGAAGGCAGTAGATGATAGTAGAGAAACAATAGCTAGTGTTCTTAACTGTAATATTAGTGAAGTCGTTTTTACTAGTGGAGGTACAGAATCAGATAACCTTGCATTGAAAGGTGCTGCATTCGCCTCAAGCAATCGTGGCAAGCATATTATAACAACAAATATTGAACATCATGCTCTTCTTAATACGTGTCATCAGCTAGAGAAATTGGGGTTTAATATTACCTATATTCCTGTAGATCGGGCTGGAATTGTAGATCCTAACTTAATCACACAAGCTATTACGAAGGAAACCATTTTAGTTAGTGTCATGTATGCCAACAATGAAATAGGCACCATTCAGCCGATTAATCAGATATCTAAAGGAATTAGAGAAAAGTCTTGTAAGCTTGATAGGGATATTTTACTACATACTGATGCGGTGCAGGCTGCAGGATTTCTAGACTTAGATGTAAATAAGTTGGATGTAGATATGATGAGCCTCTCCTCTCATAAATTTTATGGCCCTAATGGAATGGGTATTTTGTATGTAAGGGATGGGAGCTCTTTTGAGGCACAGCAGATGGGTGGAGGGCAGGAAAGACAAAGACGTTCTGGGACAGAAAAT
>CAYTFF010000014.1:10306-15444 GCA_964437045.1 uncultured Dehalococcoidia bacterium | reverse complement strand
GGAAACTTTGGGAATCCCATTAGATGATATTGATACTAAGGTTGGTGATACTGAGTCAGTTGGCTGGACCCACTTTAGTGCTGGAAGCAGGACTATATTTGCCACAGGAATTGCAGCTCACGATGCTGCAAATGATCTTATTATGAAATTGAAAGAAAGAGCTGCCCAAATATGGGATATCCCTGCTGATCAGGTTGAGTATTGTTGTGGATCTCTCTCTTCTAAATCTGATCCCTCAACAAAATTTACTTTCAAAGAGCTGGCCAAGCAGTTAGGTACTACTGGCGGAACCGTAACAGGAAGTGCATCTGTAGATCCTAAGGGTGTAGGAAGTGCCTATGGTTGTCATATCGTAGATGTAGAGGTAGATCCAGAAACAGGTAAAACTGACATATTACGTTACACCGTTGTTCAAGATGTAGGAAAAGCTATTCATCCAAGCTACGTTGAAGGCCAAATGCAAGGCGGAGCAGTTCAAGGTATAGGATGGGCTCTTAATGAAGAGTACTACTATAATGACCAAGGAGTCATGGCAAATAGCAGCCTGTTAGACTATAGAATGCCTACCAGCTTAGATGTACCCATGATAGACACCGTTATAGTAGAAGTCCCTAATCCAGGGCATCCTTACGGCGTTAGAGGAGTTGGAGAGTGTAATATAGTACCTCCAGCTGGGGCAATAGCAAATGCAATTTATGATGCGTTAGGCATCCGGCCACAGAACCTCCCAATGAAACCTGGAGAAATTTTGGAGAATTTGTGGGCCAAAGACAATAATGGGCATAAAAATAGTTAAATAGAATAAGCACTTTAACTGGTGGGCTGGAATTAATTCCAGCCCACTTGCTATCTAGGCACTTTTTTATGAACCACCGAAATTAAATAATCTAAACTATATGAATGATATTGACATCCAATACATTATAATGGAATAGTAAGACTCACAAAATAGTTCCTTTTCATGGAGGTAAAGCCCAATGACTATACAAGAACAAGATTACAACCCTAATGTGGTATTAGAGAGCGATAAGTATAGGGTAATAGGTAGTAGGCCAACTAGACAAGATGGTTATGATAGGATAACTGGCCGAGCCAAGTATACAGCAGATGTTAACCTTCCAGGAACATTTTACGCCAAAATCTTACGAAGCCCACACGCACATGCGAATATTAAATCAATTGATACCTCAAAGGCACAAAATTTACCCGGAGTGAGAGCTATAATAACATCTAAAGATTTCGGGTTTTCAGATGACGAGATGAGAAATCCAATAGGTTATGAAACATTCGGACCCCCTAAGCAAGCTATTCTGGCTTATCATAAAGTCTACTATGTTGGACACCCTGTGGCAGCTGTAGCAGCTGATGATCCAAATATTGCAGAGGAGGCATTATCACTTATTCAGATAGACTACGAGGTATTACCCCATGTACTTACAGCCTGGGAAGGTATCAAAGATGATGCTCCCTTGTTGCACGATAATTTAAATGACAATTCTAATAATGTAGCTACCCATATCAGATATGAAAAAGGCGATTTACAAAAGGGGTTTGGTGAAGCTGACTTCATAATTGAAAGAGAATTTTATACAGGTACTGTCCACCAAGGTTATATAGAACCACATGTTTCTACAGCCCTCTGGGATAAAAATGGACGTATATACCTTTGG
The DNA here is from genome assembly GCA_964437045.1 of uncultured Dehalococcoidia bacterium. Lineage (GTDB taxonomy): Bacteria > Chloroflexota > Dehalococcoidia > Lucifugimonadales > CAYTFF01 > CAYTFF01. The sequence goes on along the minus strand of CAYTFF010000014.1, from coordinate 13,774 downwards.
ACTAGTACTCAAGGACACTTCCAAGCCCGCGATGTCACCGCAATGACCTTAGGCATACCGCCTAGTCAAGTCAAAATCACTCCATCTGAGATTGGTGGAGGATTTGGTGGTAAGCTAGCGATATACTTAGCGCCAATAGTAGCTCTACTATCTAAAAAAACAGGCCATCCTGTAAAGTCATCTATGACACGTAAGGAAGTTATGGAGGCCACTGGTCCTGCTTCAGGAACATTCATCAAAGTTAAAATGGGAGCAACAAAAGATGGCAAATTGACTGCAGGAGAAGCCATAATGCAATATGACCTTGGAGCATTCCCTGGCGCTTCGGCTATGTCACGAGGAGTAATAATGGTATTTGCACCGTACGATATAGAAAACGTTATTACTGATGGACAAGATATCGTAGTCAACAAGCCATCATGTAAAGCCTATAGAGCGCCCGGGGCGCCTCAAGTAGCTTTTGCTGCAGAGCAGGTGGTTGATGAACTAGCGAACAAGATTGGCATTGATCCTCTAGAATTTCGCTATATGAATGCTGCCCAAGAAGGAACTAGACGACATGATGGTATTGTATATCCTAAAATTGGCTTCAAAGAAGGTTTAGAGGCTACCAAGAATCACCCTCACTACTCTAGTTCTTTGGAACGGAAGGGCTCTGATGGCAAGCTTAGGGGCAGAGGAGTTGCATCAGGACTCTGGGTAAATGCCGGAGCAGCCTCTAGTGCAACTTTAGCAGTCCAGTACGATGGAACAGTAGGACTTATTACAGGATCCATAGATGTAGCAGGGGCAAAGACTGCTCTAGCCATGCAGGCCGCAGAAGCATTAGGGCTCGATGTAGAAGACGTTCAGGCAACAGTTGGAGACACTGACTCAGTTGGATGGACTAATTTCTCCGCTGGAAGTAGAACAATTTTTGCTACCGGAATAGCTGTATATGAAGCAGCTCAGAAGCTATTAAATGAGATGAAGGACCGTCTAGGATTAATATGGGACATTCCATCTGAGCAAATAGATTTTTCAAATGGATTGTTTAACTCTAATAGCGACCCAAAACGTAAAATTACATTCAAAGAATTAGCAGGGGAATTGGAACATACTGGGGGAACCATCACCAGTTCTGCATCTGTTGACCCAGCAGGAGTTGGAGCAACATTAGGTACCCATATTGCAGATGTGGAAGTTGATCCAGAGACTGGTAAAGTAGACGTTATTAGATATACAGTTATCCAGGACGCTGGAAAGGCTATACACCCAAGCTACGTAGAAGGCCAGATGCAGGGAGGTGCTGTACAAGGTATTGGTTGGGCCCTTAATGAAGAATACTATTATGATGACAAAGGACAAATGGTTAACAGTAGTTTTCTAGATTATAGGATGCCTACAAGTCTTGATGTCCCTATGATCGATACAGTTATTGTAGAAGTTACTAACCCAGGGCACCCTTACGGAGTGCGTGGCGTAGGGGAAAATAATATAGTACCTCCTATGGCCACTATTGCAAACGCAATACAAGATGCCATAGGCGTCCGTATGACACAGCTTCCAATGAAGCCAATTAGAATACTTGAAGCACTTTGGAATAAAGATAAAGCCTAAATATATTGATTGTTATGTATAAGATAATCAATGGATTAAACAAGGGGAAAACAGGTTTCATATTATAAGTTTATTGTATAAACTGACTTTCCTTGTTTAAAGAAATCTATAACAGTGGGGTAATTGATATGGCAACAGTTTGGATACCTGCAACCATGCAAGAACTTACTAAAGGTAAGAGTAAGGTTATAGTAGAGGGTACCACGGTCAGAGCAATTATTAACAATTTAGATAATGAATTCAACGGTATAAAAGAAAGACTGATGAATGGCAATTCTTTCCGTGGAGAATTGAATGTCTTTGTTGATGGAGCGGAATTAGGTGGCAATCTCCTTGAGAAGGTAGGAGAAAATAGTGAAGTACATTTTTTACCTGCTATCGGTGGTGGTTAAAGCTAATAAAAGTACCTTCACAGGCTATTACCGGATATCATAGCTCCATTTCAGAAATATCATCTGGGATAGTTAAACGTGGTTCGGTTAATAATTGAACATCCTTTGCTGACCACCCAGGTGCAGTTTCTCTAAGTATTAAGTTAGCATTTACAATTTCAATTACAGCAATATCTGTTACTATAATACTAACACATGCAACCCCTGTAAGAGGATATGAACAGTCATTTACAATTTTGAAGTTACCATTTTTATCTATATGTTCCATAGTAACAATGGTTTTCTTAGCTCCTGCTGCAAGATCCATTGCTCCACCCACATTTCCAATCCCTCTCTGAGGTAACATCCAATTAGCTAAGTCACCTTTTTTAGATACCTGTAAAGCCCCAAGAACTGTTACGTCCACATGCCCACCTCTAATCATTGCAAATGCTTCTGCTGAACTAAAGAATGCCATACCAGGTACAGGCTGAAGGAATTGCCCACCTGCGTTAATGAGATCTACATCCTCTTCACCGAAATTAGCCATAGGCCCACAGTTTAAAACACCACTCTCACTATGGTAACTAATAGTATATCCTTGCGGAACAAACTGAGAACATAAAGTCGGTATCCCAATTCCAAGATTTACCACATCTCCATCTTGAAACTCTTTAGCTACTCTCATTGCAATTACTTCTCGTGGAAGACGTTCTTTCATTTTGTATTCCTTAACAAATAACCCAAATAACTACTATAATAAGATTTTAGTTAGTCGGCCTTTTAACAATTCTATTCACATATATGCCAGGTGTATGAATTGTTTCAGGATCTATTTCACCGGGTTGAACAATTTGATTAACCTCAGCAATCGTAATTGTCGCAGCTGTAGCCATAACTGCATTAAAGTTACGAGAAGTGCCCTTATATACTAAATTCCCCAAGGTGTCGGCATAATGAGCCCATATAAAGGCAAAGTCCGCGTTCAATGCATACTCCAATAGATATTCCCTACCAGAGAAAACTCTTGCCTCCTTATCTTTAGCAATAAGAGTCCCCACCCCCGTTGGTGTATAAAAGGCAGGAATTCCTGCACCACCAGCCCTTATTCTCTCAGCAAGAGTTCCTTGTGGGACCAGCTCCAAATCTATCTTGCCTTTTTTATATTCCAACTCAAAAGAACTTGGCTTAGATGGAGATGGAGAAACTGGGAATGAAGCAATCACTTTACTTACCTGCCCATTTTCAATAAGTATACTGTGATCTATGGGCTCTATTCCAGGAGGTGTTCCAAAGCCCATAGCGGTTGCAATACCAGCTGTATTGCTCACAATAGTTAAACCCTTGGCCCCTTGATCTCTAAGAGCCATTATCAGATACCTAGGCATTCCCCCTGGACCACCAAACCCATCCGTGAATGTCTCCCATTCGGCAAATTCAGAATTTGTAGTATTAAATTTTTTGATCCTCTTCTTATGGAATAATGGATTTAATAAGT
>CAYTFF010000014.1:0-10296 GCA_964437045.1 uncultured Dehalococcoidia bacterium | reverse complement strand
AATTGTGGCACCATTTTTAATATCTTTTAAGGCACCATGAAAACTATCATAAACTTTATTTATCGTCATACTTCATCCAATGAGTATATTCTATATCAATTATTTGTTCCCTTATGTGGGTTAATTATTTCTCGTGCTATCATCATTCGCTGAATCTCTGATGGGCCCTCACCTAACCGTCTTATACGTGCTTCTCGATACCATCTTTCTAAGGGCAAACTTTTAGTTACACCGTAACCTCCATGTATTTGGATAGCCCTATCTACTACATTACTTAATACTTCAGATGAATATAATTTGGCTATTGCAGCGGATTGTCTATAATCTTCCCCAGAATCGAACTTCCAAGCAGCTTCCCAAATAAGCCAACGACATGAACGAATTTCTACTTCTGAATCCACTAGCATCCATTGTATGGCCTGTCTACTAGATAAAGGTGCGCCAAAAGTTTCTCTATATTTAGAGTAATTTACAGCCAGACGATTAGCAGCAACTGCTACCCCTAAGTTAGCGGCTGCATATGGAATACGTAATCTAGATAGGAGCTTATTAGCCAAAATATCCCATCCGCCGTGAGGTTCTCCAAGTATGTTTCTATTTGGCACTCTCACATTGTCAAAGAATATATGTCCCGGATAATATGGCCGCATAACAGGAATTGGCGTCACACTAAACCCTTCCCAATTGTTTTCTACAATAAAACATGTGATGCCCCTTTTTTCTTTGGGATTTGTCCTAGCAAAAACATACCCCCACTCACCTTGTAAAGACCCTGTAATAAATATCTTTGAGCCATTAAGTATCCAATCATCACCATCGCGTACAGCCTTTGTTTCAATAGATCGAGCCGGATCAGATCCTCCAGAAGGTTCTGTTATAGCATACCACCCTCCTTCTTTTTCACCCTTAACAGTAGGTACTCCATAAGTGTTTTTAAGATAATCTGATCCCTGCCAAATTATATCTGGTATAGGAGTCCCCATTGTTCCATATACAGGCAAATACAGCCCTGCTCGATGCTGCACTCGTTCCTCCTCAATTATAATTTGACTAAATAAATCTAAACCAGCACCACCATACTTAACAGGTGACTCCATACACCATAATCCCATTTTTTTAGTCTTTAGACACAATTTAATAAAATCGTCATTAGGCAATGCAATGGCATCAGGATCTAGACGCTGCTCAATAGTTAAAATATCATCTCTCACATAGTTCTTCACCAATGACTGAAGCATCCTATGCTCCTGAGACAAATTGATATTATTTGAAATAGATGTCATGATTTATAGATTCCTATACTATTAACTTTTACCCCAAATATTTATTAGTTGTTCAGAGTTAGTAACCCATGCCCATCTTTCAATAAATTTCATTGATAATTGTCTCCATTCTTCCCCAGATCTAGCTTTCATACAGTCCTCTGGAGCTACGCAATAATAACCCAAATTAAATCCATGCGATATAGTTGGAACCATACCTACCTCTAATCCTATTCCAGCGATTGCAAAACTTTTGATTTGATTACTTCTTAACATAGCATCAAGACTACTCCCAACAAAGGCATCAATTCGATATTTATTTACAAACCAATCTCCTTCTTTAGGTTTTAGTTCATCAATAACCTCCCATCCCCATGTACCTTCTACTACATGAAGAGGCTTTTCAGGATTTATTATTCCCATATAATTCTTAGCTATCTGTGCTTCAGTAACATTCCTATAATCACGTGCATTTGTATAACGTACATATACAATTTGAACTCCCGTTTTACGCGCAACATCAACAAGATTAACAAGGCGTTCAAGCATACCTTCCATAAACCAAGGGCGGTCAGGACCAGCCTGAATACCACCAGGACTACAGAAATCATTCATGGTCTCATGAACCAGTAGTGCGGTATGTTTAGGAGCTGCTATCTCTTCCAAATTTTCAAATATTTGCTTTCGGTTAAAACTTTTCATTGATCCCACCCTTTACATAATTTTATAATAATATCGATATTAATCTGTTTAATTTATAAAACCCCTTATAATGTGAATATACATAATTGATTTAACAATTTTTATCGATCAAGTAATGGAAGTACTTCTTCCTTAACCTGTTGAGCTAACTCAAGAAATCCTTCCCTAGTCTTAACTATAAGTTTAAGCCCTAAATGATCAGCTCCTTCATCAATGTATTCGTTTAGTTTTTCTGCGACTTGCTGTGAAGTACCAACAGCCGCTGCCTCTAGCCCATTCTCAGCAGTACCAAACCTACGAGCTAGAGTTCTACTGGCTAATTTAACGGCATGTTCATAACTAGTGCCTATCGTTATAGATACCTGACCTCCACATGTGACACTTGCATCTGATCTACCATGTTTCAAAAGGGATTCATGAAAAGCCTTACAATGCTCCCCAAAAGATTTAGGGCTTTTTGTAGTTTCCATCCAACCATCTCCCCATTTACCTGCACGCCGAAATGCAGCCTGGCTAACACCTACTATCCATTTCTTTAAACCAGATGGTTTAGGATAAAATCCTGCACCATTGAATTTAATTCTTTCTCCCTCATAGGTCGATAAGGGATTACCAAACAAAGCAGCATCTAGGGCAGCAAGATATTCATCACCAATCTTACCTCTTTCTTTCCAAGATACACCTAAAACCTCAAAGTCGTGCTCCTCACCGCCCATACCCATTGCTAAAGTGAGCCTTCCTCCTGAAAGAGCATCAATAGTAATTAACTGTCTGGCAAGAATTCGTGGATCTCTTAAAGGGAGAACTAAAGCAGATATAACTACTCTGATATTCGGTGTTCTACTAAGAATAAAGGAAGCTGTAGTAAGACTTTCAAAAAAATTGGGGTCCTGATTTGCCACAGCCTCTATGGCTCCTGCAGAAAAGTGAGTAAGACTATCTGGAATCCAGGATATGTGATCGTTTGTCCAAACCGAATCATACCCAAGCTTTGCCAGGGTATCAACGGTACTGACTACTGTTGATACAGTTGCTAAAGGACCAGAGGTAGGAAGCCTCACTCCAAAAGTGGGAGAGTTCCTTTGTGACGGATTTTCAATACTCATGTTATCTCCTAGCTGTTATTAAACCTGAATAGAATTCCACATATCCCAATGAATTACCTCTTCTGGAGACATCCTCTTGTTCATGCCATATCCATGTCCTTCTAAAGGATACCCTATTGGCAAGAGGGCTGCTGTTTCTACATTTTCAGGTATATCAAATATTTGCTTAATCTCATTTTCGTAATCCTTATGTAAAGTTGTGAGCACGCTTCCTAATCCATATGCACGGGCAGTTAACAACATATTTTGCACGGCAGGATAAATAGATGCTCCTCTACTCATTGTACTTGGAGAACCTCCATGCTCTATACATATTAATATTAGTATAGGAGCTTCTTGGATGTGATTTGCCAGATACGTAGCACTAACTTTAATTTTCTTAGGAATCGGATTATAAATTCGCTTTTCGAGGTATTTATACCAAGATTTTTTATAGTAATCAGCTATCTTATTTTTAAGATGGTTTTCTCTTATAATAAGGAATCTCCAAGGCTGCGTATTTGCTCCGCTAGGAGCTCTTGTTGCTGCTTCAACTAATTTAACGATCAGTTCATTTGAGATAGGATCAGGTTTAAAACGTCTTATGGCTCTTTGAGTATCTATCGCTTCAAATAAGCTAATATCTTCAGACAATTAATCCCTCCTTGGAAACTTTATGGGACTTGCTAAATATCTCATAATCAGTCTTAATAAGGCAAGCTTAAGCTTCATAAATATAAGATTACAGAGTATTTTAAAGATAGCTAGCTGGTTTTGATTAAATTTTATTAATAATTAATCTTCTTGTATGTTATACTCTTGGCCCTAGCAACCGATCTTAGTATAAGGAGATTTCTTTGGTTAGGATTGATAATCGGGGATTAAAGGACCCAAGAAAGGTCAATATTACTCCAGGCTATCAAGTTTTTGCTGAAGGATCAGCTCTCATAGATATGGGGCAAACTCGTGTTATTTGTGCTGCCTCAGTAGAAGAAAGTGTACCTCATTTTTTGAAGGGAACTGGAACGGGATGGGTTACAGCAGAATATAACATGCTGCCACGTTCAACTATAAATAGAACTCCCAGAGAAACGTCTACTGGCCGGCCCAAAGGGCGGACTTTAGAAATCCAGCGATTAATAGGTAGATCATTAAGGGCTGTTACAGATTTAAAAGCCTTAGGTGAGCGTAGTGTAAAAATAGATTGCGATGTTCTACATGCAGATGGAGGCACTCGAACAGCAGCTATCACTGGAAGTTACGTGGCCCTATATCAAGCTTTTTGGAATATGCTAAACAAAGGACAATTATCTTCTATTCCCTTTACAAAAGCAGTAGCTGCAATCAGTGTAGGTATATTAAATAATGAACTTCTTTTAGACATCTGCTACCAAGAAGACTCACAAGCCGACGCAGATTTCAACATAGTAATGACTGATTCAAATGAATTTGTAGAGGTGCAAGGCACAGCTGAATCTAACCCTTTCTCAATAGATCTATTGAATGGTGTACTGGAGTTGGCAAAACACGGTTGTGATTACCTTTTTAAGGCTCAACAGAAAGCATTGGAAAGCCTTTAAAAAATGATGAGATTGATGAGCTATAACGTATTCGAAGACTTTCTTGGATGTTATAATAACCCTCGTTCTATTTATAACAAGGTATTAGTGATTTGATTATCTCTGTAATAGGCTCGAGTAACCCCACCACCGACATATTAACCTTAGCAGAAGAGGTTGGTAAGGAGCTGGGTCATCGTGGAATCCCTTTGGTATGTGGAGGCTTATCTGGAGTTATGGAAGCTGCTTGCCGTGGGTCTAAGTTATCAGGAGGGATGACTATTGGCATCCTCCCGGGCAATGACCCATCAGATGCAAATCAATGGGTAGACATACCTATTTGCACTGGTATTGGGTTTGCTCGTAATGCAATTGTTGTTAAAACTGGGCAAGCGGTTATAGCAGTCGGTGGAGCATATGGCACACTATCAGAAATTGGCCATGCTTTAGGAGATGGTATACCAGTTATAGGGCTAAACACATGGGAATTAAGTAGAACTGGGCAAAAGGATATTTCAATAGTTGAAACAAATAGTCCCATAGAAGCTGTAGAAAAAGCAATACTTGCTGCCCAAAATAGGGGGCAATCTAAGACTTGATTAAAATGATACCTGAAAATGAACACTATTGATAAACTAATCGCCAGGGAAATCCTGGACTCCAGAGGAAACCCTACAATTGAAGTAGATGCCATTCTTTCGGATGGCACGTACGGTCGTGCAGCTGTCCCATCAGGGGCTAGCACTGGCAGCCGAGAAGCAATGGAGCTCAGAGATGGTGATTTAACTAGGTTCTATGGCAAGGGCGTATTACAGGCCGTAAATAATATCAACTCCATTATTTCTCCTTCTTTATTACATATGGCTCCTTTTAATCAAGAGGCCATAGACAGGTTTCTTATTGGGCTCGATGGGACCGATAATAAATCTAGCTTAGGAGCAAATGCCCTCTTAGGTGTTTCACTAGCAGTAGCATCCGCAGCCGCTAAAGCAAAAAGGGAGCCTCTATTTCGCTATTTAGGAAATAGCACTGCGAATATCTTACCCGTACCTATGTTTAATATTCTAAATGGTGGTAAGCACGCAATGAACTCTGCGGATTTTCAGGAATTCATGGTTGTGCCAATTGGCGCCTCAAGTTATTCGGATGCCTTACGAACAGGTGTGGAAATTTACCATTCACTCAAAAATGTTCTTATAGGGCGTAACCTAACTACTAATGTCGGAGACGAAGGTGGGTTCGCACCCTCATTGCCATCAAATAAACATGCAATTGAGGCAATCCTAGCTGCAATAGAGGCAGCAGGTTATAAACCTGGTATTAATTGCTTTATTGCTCTAGATATTGCAGCAACTGAAATATACGATAATAGCAAATACAAACTAGACCGAGAGGGTATCACCTTAACTTCTGAGGAAATGGCTAGATATTATATTCGATTGATTTCAGAATATCCCATTATAAGTATTGAAGATGGAATGGCTGAAGACGATTGGGATGGATGGCAAATATTAATGAAAGGAATTGATTCAAAAATCCTAATTGTTGGGGATGATTTATATACAACAAACACCAAATTGATTCAAAAAGGCATCAAACTTAATGCTTCCAACGCAGTTTTAATTAAACTTAATCAAATAGGTACCTTGACCGAAACTTTAGAGGCCATTAGGATGACTCAAGACAATAGTTGGGGCTCTATTATCAGCCATCGCTCAGGTGAAACTGAGGATACTACTATTGCTGACCTTGCTGTAGCGACAGGAACTGGTCAAATTAAAGCAGGTGCACCTGCGCGCAGTGAACGTGTTGCAAAATATAACCGGCTACTTCGTATTGAAGAGACATTAGGAGACCAAGCAAAATATGGTGGACTGGATTCTTTTAAACATCTAAGCAAATACAGTTCAATTTTTCCTGAAAGATAATCTTTAGGAGGTATAAAATGGCAACTAAAACAGCAATTAATGGGTTTGGGCGTATCGGACGCCAGGTCCTAAGGGCTTGCATGGAACGCCATCCTGATAAAATCGACGTAATAGCAGTAAACGATCTTACTGATGCTGCCACCAATGCTCATCTATTTAAATATGATACCAATTACGGGGTATATCCCGGTCAAGTAGGAGCCGATGGCGATACATTAAAAATTAACGATAAGAAAATTCAAGTTGTAGCCGAAAGAGATCCAGGAAAATTACCCTGGAAAGAAATGGGGGTAGAATTAGTTATAGAATCAACAGGGTTTTTCACTGATGCAAATAAAGCCTCAGCCCATATTCAAGCTGGGGCGAAAAAAGTAATAATCTCTGCTCCAGCTAAGAATGAAGACTTAACGGTCGTAATAGGTGTTAATGATGAAAAATATGACCCTGATAATCATAATGTTTTATCTAATGCCTCATGTACAACCAATTGTGTCGCCCCCTTAGCGAAGGTAATTTATGATAACTTCGGGATAAAAACCGCTCTCATGTCAACTATTCATTCTTATACCAACGACCAAAAAATCCTTGACCAAGTTCATGAAGACCTACGAAGGGCTAGGGCTGCTTCTATGAACATTATTCCTACCTCTACTGGAGCCGCGAAGGCAGTTGGGGTAGTTATGCCAGAATTAAATGGAAAAATTCACGGCGTTGCGTTCCGAGTTCCTACTCCTACCGGCTCAGCAACAGATCTGGTTGTTAATATTGAACAGGAAGTAACTCCAGCAGAGGTAAATGAGGCTTTCAGAAAAGCCTCAGAAGGACCTCTTAAAGGAATACTCGAGTACACTGAAGATCCTATTGTTAGTTCAGATATAAAATTTAATCCTCATAGCTGTGTATTTGATTCTTTATCTACTATTGTAATAGGAGGAACCATGATAAAAGTCCTTGGTTGGTACGATAACGAATGGGGATATTCATGCCGGACAGCTGATCTGGCTTCTATACTAGTAAGCAAAGGTATTTAATAGTGAACAGCCAAGTAGTACAAGGTAAACTATTAGGAGTGGTAGAAGGTCCAGCAATTCTTTTGGAAGTTAAAGGCCAAGAGGTTAAATTGTCTAGCAATCTTGATTTATCAATCCAATGGATACAAAAACATGTGGAAACTGAAGTAATGGTTATGGTAGAAAATGATCAAGTCACGGAGATTTTATAAAACTCCAAAGATTGACAATATATAATTTGAGGATTAGAATTCACATCCGCTAAATATTAATCAATCATACAATAATCCTCTACATTATTAGTTATAATGCGATAAACTTTTAGGAATAAATTTGCACTAAATATACAATAAAATGGTATATCGATTTGTCCATCATTGTTCTTAAATCACCTTTACAATTTATAAGATTTTGTATTGAGAAACAATATTCCAGAACTTTATAGAGTTATATATGCAAGAATCATGGAAACCTAAGCGTGGCGATATTGTAGTCCGCCACCCAAGACAAAAAGAGATAAAACCTATATCGGTTGAGATGAAACCGAGGAAACATCGTTCATCCAAAATGGTGGCCTCACCAATAATTTTGGTATATGGGTTTGCTATATTAATAGCTTTTGGTACTGGACTACTGATGCTACCTATATCAAATTCACAAGGCACCATCACACCTTTTATGGATGCATTTTTTACTGCAACTTCGGCTGTTACCGTAACAGGTTTAGTGATTCAAGAATCTTCTACATATTGGAGCAAAATTGGGCAAGGAATAATACTAGGTCTGATATTTGTTGGTGGACTTGGATTTATGACAGGCGCAACTTTCCTATTTATAATCATCGGCAGGCGTATAACTTTGGTAAATCGAATGCTTATGAGGGAAAGTTTAGGAATAAATAAATTAGGTGGTCTAGTACGTCTTACTAGAAATATAGTTATATTCGCCGTTTTCATACAACTGTTAGGGTTTATTGCTTTGTTTAGCACATTTCGTTCTCATTTCACAATTGAAGAAGCTATTTGGCAAGCAGCCTTCCATGCGGTATCGGCATTCAATAACGCAGGTTTTACCATATTGCCTAATACAAGCAGCCTGGCGGTATTTCAAAGTGATGGCCCTATTCTTGCAATCTTTACAGTTCTCATAATTATGGGTTCAATAAGTTATTTAGTCCTTTTTGATATGATTAGATATAGAAAGTTCCGTCTTTTTACTGTAAATACTAAGCTGGTGCTCATAATTGGTGGCGCCCTATGGCTAATCGGAGCAATAATAATTTTCCTGGCTGAATACAGTAATCCATCTACATTAGGACCATTAAGTTTAATAGACAAGATAATTAATTCATTTTTCCATTCTGTTAGTGGTAGAACTGCTGGTTTCGTTACAGTTGGATTTGGAACCATGAGACAGCATACTGATTTCTTTATAATTGGGCTTATGTTTATTGGTGGTGCTTCAGCTTCAACAGCTGGAGGCATTAAGGTTAATACATTCGCCATAATTTTAACCACACTATTTGCCACACTCAAAGGACGTGGCCAAACCAGTGCATTTGGACGCGAAATCCCTTCTGACCAGGTATACAGAGCTTTATTAATAGGAGCACTTGCTAGCGCCTTTGTGTTTGTTGTTGCTTTCTTCTTAGCATTTGCTGAACCAGAAATTCCGTTCGAACAACTTCTTTTTGAAAGTGTGTCTGCTTTCGGTACAGTAGGCATGACTAGCGGAAAAACGGCCCTTTTATCTAATAGTAGCCAGCTAATTTTAATTGTCACTATGTTTATAGGAAGGATTGGTCCACTTTCTTTAGTACTTCTTATGGCTACACGAGAGAAGCGGGATGCCTATCGCTACGCTCAAGAAAGAGTTACAATAGGATGAATTTCTGGAGGACAGAATGAAGAGACAAATAGTAGTATCCGGACTAGGAAGGTTTGGGGCAAGCCTATCTAAAAGCCTATATCAATTGGGTAATGATGTGCTTGCTTTAGATACTAATGGGAAAAGGGTTCAGGAAATCATGGGGAACGTAACCTATGCGGTTGAAGCCGATTCTACAGATGAAGCAGTACTTGAAGATCTGGGAGTAAGAAACTTTGATGCTGCAGTTGTAGCAATCGGAAGTAATATCCAAGCAAGCATAATGACTACGGTATTATTTAAGACAATGGACATGAAATTCGTGGTTGCCAGAGCCAATAATAAATTGCATGGAGAAACATTAGGGCGTATAGGAGCAAATCTTGTTGTAAGGCCTGAGGAAGAAACGGGTACCAGACTAGCACATAATCTATTTCGACCAACCGTAGAAGAATATATGGAAATAACACCAAACTTCGGCATAAGCCGAATGCCTGTGCCTGAAAGGTTCGTAAACATGACGTTGAAAGAAACTGGGCTAGGAGGCGCAAGAGATAAATATGGTTTGGCGATTATAGCAATAAAGAGGGGAAATAACGTTACTTTAAGCCCAGATACAGATGATAAGCTTCGAGAAGGAGATGTTCTGATCATTGCTGGCAAAGATGACCTCGTTGATAAATTCAATAGTGATTAATCATCATTTAGGAGTATTAAATTTGACTAAATCACCAATACTTCGCCAGGCACTAAAGTAAAGGTACTACTATGAGCTCATCCTTTCTAGTACCTGTAAATGGAGACTGGTCGGATCAAGAGGCTGTAAAATTAGCCTGTGATTTCGCCAAAATATCTAAAGGTAAAGTTATTGTTCTTTATGATAT
>CAYTFF010000013.1:11755-15850 GCA_964437045.1 uncultured Dehalococcoidia bacterium | reverse complement strand
TTATTCCTGATTACCTAAATTATAATCAATTCTCAATACGTATCAGGGATCCAATTTCTTTAACTACCTGTATACTGTTCATCTTATTAAAAGCCTCCTGCACAGCTTTTTCCTGTGCTGGATGTGTGGTAATAACAATCTCAGCACTCTTAGAAGATGTATCTGCACTTTTTTGAATTATGGAAGCTATACTTATTCCTAATTCTCCAAGAATCGTTGTAATAGCTGCCAAAACCCCAGGCCGATCTTCCACTATCAAACGAGCATAATAGCTAGTAATAAGATCTTCCATCAACGAAACTTCGATTGTCCTTGAGAAATTTGCTGATTTCACTGAATCTTTTTGCATTGTCATTTCTTTAGCAATATCCAACACATCTCCAATTACAGCACTACTTGTTGCATATGGTCCAGCCCCTTGTCCATGGAATAGGACTGGTCCCACTAAGTCACCTTCAATCTCTATAGCATTAAATACACCATCTGTTTTAGCGAGACGATTATTATTAGGAACTAATGTTGGATGAACTCTTAAGGAGAGAGCATTTCTATAATCTGCAATTGCTAACAATTTAATGACATATCCAAGCTGTTCGGCATACAGAAAATCTTGTGATGTCAATCCTCTAATGCCTTCCCTATATACATCCTTTAAGCTTATCGGCGTGTGAAATGCAAGTGATGCCATAATTGCTAACTTGTACGCTGGGTCAAATCCATCAATGTCAGCCGTTGGATCACTTTCTGCGAATCCTGCTGCTTGTGCTTCTTCCAAAGCAACATTGAAATCTAGTCCTTCTTGAGACATTTTGGTCACAATATAATTTGTTGTACCATTTATTATGGCAGATATGTGAGTTATGTCATTCGCAAGCAAATCTTTTTTTAGTGGTCGTATAATTGGGATACCACCCCCCACACTTGCTTCATACATTAATTGAACATTATTTTGTTCAGCAAGGTCAATTAACTCTGGGCCATGCTTAGCCATCAATTCCTTGTAAGCTGTAACTACATGTTTACAGTGAGATAGAGCAGTGGATATAAAATCAATAGCTGGCTTTACCCCTCCAATAAGCTCTATAACAATATCTATCAGCGAATTATTTAACACATCTAACGCATCTGTTGTTAGAAGTTTTTTTGGAAGCCCTAATGACTGTAACCGTGCTGAGTCAATATCAGCTACTTGACGTAATTCTATTGGAATCCCAATTTGATGTGACAGTCTTTTTATCCTGTCTTTATCGGATAGAGCCTGAGAGACTTGTCCTCCTATAACACCTAAGCCAATAATGCCTATCCCTATACTACTATTCTGATTCATCTTAGTCTCCAAATATACCCAGATTCTTAAATATTACTTCGAAACCATCTTTCCTAGGAAAATTCAGATTCTTTAATGGGTTAAATCACTACATAAAGAATATTAACTAGAAAATTACAGCCTTTACAAATCACCTGTTAGAACCATTAAAAGTAAAAGCAGAATCTAAATCTTCTTTGCTGGTTCATCTCTTCTAGCGAAGATGGAGTCTTTTGGAAAATTTGGTGTTTTATGGGTTTTCATAAACGGCTTAACGAAAGATTTACCAGCAGTAATCCCCAAAGCAGTAACTCCAATTAACCCCAAACTGAATTTGCCCAAAAAGTCACGCCTAGAGTAGGCGTTTTTTGTATCTTTATCTTTTTGCACTATAATTCCTCACAAACTTGGAACAAAGGGAAAAGCAATTTAACCACAGGATTATAACATAAATGCCATTTGATGCAATACATAAAACCAGTTAACATTTATTAGTTGGCTTAACTAAATATACGCATTATCCAATAAATTACAAAACTACCTGAAACACCTCCTTAAACTATTGACACCAGCGAGTGGTCGTGATAGTTTTCACTATGTCTTTTCTATTAGGCAGGTAACCAATATGACACCAGACCCTTCATCATTAAGTAGTGCTCAATGGACAGAGATGACCAGTTTGCTCATCTCGTTGTGGTTATTTGTGGGTGCTATGATTGCTTTTGCTGGTTCCATATTGTTAGGACATGTTCTTATACCATCTTTAGTGGGAACAAAACATCTTCCCGTGAGTTTGCTAAAATTAAGGCCTGCCTTCTATATTACTGGACTAATATTCTTTGGTGGGGCAATATACCTTATCGTTAGAATAGTAAATTTAACAGACGTAATTGGGACATTTTATGACCGGTGGTTAATTTAATGACTCATCATTTTTTGTCAAGGCTAAGCTAAATTGTTACAAAGAGCTCCAAGTAGAAAAACGATGATTGCCCTGGGAATTTCAGGTGCCTTTTTCTTAATGTTAATAGCCCTGATAATATTTTTTGTAACAAGGGCTTGGTTTGGCTTACCCATAAATGCTTTTGGAATTAATGATGGGCCTGAACAGCCAATAAATTTCCCTCATACAACTCATGTTGAACAACTAGGCCTTGATTGTACTTTCTGTCATAGGCTAGTGACTGAGGAAAAAACGGCTAGTATACCACCGGTAGAACAATGTATGTTTTGCCACAGTGTTGTTGGACAAGGCCTACCTGAAATAGAGAAATTAAAGGATCTATATCACAACAATGAGGAACTAAACTGGGTTAGGGTACATAGATTGCCAGATCATGTAAGATTTGTACATGAGGCACATATAACCTTCTTTAGAAAAGAAAACAGTGTGCCTGCATCGGAAGTCTGTTCTATTTGCCACGGAGACGTTGCAAGTATGTCGAAGGTTGAGCAGGTAAGACCGCTTAAAATGGGGGATTGTGTTGATTGTCACAAAGATCACAGTGCCCCGACAGATTGTACAACATGTCATTATTAAATAGTGGGGTTGGAAAATGCCGGTAACTAGGCGAAAATTTTTGACACTTTTAGGTGGCTCTTCAGCCGCAGCAGTAATTTTTAAAGCATGCGGAATACCCGACCAGGAATTATTAGTTCAAAGCCCAGTCAAAATGCCTGAAGACTTAGTTACAGGCGTGGATAACTGGTATGCCACTCTCTGCAACCATTGCCAAACAAGTGAAGGGCTCATTGTAAGAGTTGTTGAGGGTAGAGCCAAAAAAATCGAGGGCAATCCTGATTATCCATTGAATGTCGGAAAGCACGGAGCAAGATGCGAAGCTATGTTACAAGCTCTATATCACCCTGACCGTCTAGATAGACCTAAAGTCAGGAATAGAACCACAAATGAGTTGCAAGATATAAGTTGGGAAAAGGCATTTGCATTACTCTCCGAGCAATTAAAACAACAGCATAATAGCGGCAACGCTGATAAAGTTGTTTTTGCTACTAATATAGCCCAAGGTCATCAAGGAATGATCGTCGATAGATTTGTTAGATCCTACGGTGCCAAGCAACTAAGTTATGAAACTCTTGAAGAAACTGTTTATAAGAGGGCCGTTAAAGAGGTTTTTAACCAAGACTTGCTACCAGATTTAGATATAGCTAATAGTAAGTATATACTTTCTTTTGGTGCCGATTTCTTAGAGACTTGGGGGTCTCCAACAAGATATTCCAGAGGTTATGGTTTATTTCGTGATGGAGAACGTGGAAAATTAGTCCATATTTCATCTAGGTTTTCTTTAACTGCAGCGAACGCAGATGAATGGATTTTCGTTAACCCTGGGACTGAGGGTATTCTGGCGTTAAGCATAGCCCACGAAATTATAAGCGCCGGATTGGGTAATTCTGCAGCAGAGAAACAAATGACTAATGGCGAATTAGAGGTATACCTTCAAAACTTTGCCCCTGCAAATGCATCGGACATTACAGGTGTATCACCAGATAAAATTAAACACATTGCCCATGAATTTGCTAAGAGTAAACCAAGCTTGGCAATTGGAGGAGGCACTGCTGGAGCCTACACTAATGGCTTGTATAACCTAAAATCGATCCTAGCTCTAAATTACCTTGTTGGAAGTGTCAACAAGCAAGGTGGAATTATCTTTAACCCTGCTCCAGTCCTTGATGATATTTCAGGGAATAATAGCTCTACTCCATTCTCCGATTGGGAGAAATTGACTCAGCAAATAAATACTAATAATCCAGCCTCTACAAATGTATTAATA
>CAYTFF010000013.1:1933-11737 GCA_964437045.1 uncultured Dehalococcoidia bacterium | reverse complement strand
CCGCCTCATTGGGATTTAAGAGTGCTCTTGAACGAGTGCCTTTCGTTGTGAGTTTTACCAACTTTATGGATGAAACCGCAAGCATGGCTGATCTCATTCTTCCTGAACACAATCAACTGGAAAGTTGGGGGAACGATGTACCTAACCCAGGTCCTGGGTACCAAGTAATTGGATTCCAACAACCAGTGGTAAGACCATTCTTTGAACAACAAGAATCAATAGGTTATGGGACGCGAGATTTTTCAGAAGTTTTGCTCAGCTTGGCAGACGAACTAGGATTAAAAGAGCAATTGCCTTGGGATAGCGTTAAGGATTTATTAATTTCAGAAGCTAAAAAATTGCATACTAAAGGTAACGGATCTGTTAAATCCAGATCTTTCAGCGGTTTTTGGAATGGCATTTTACAGCGAGGAGGATGGTGGGATACTAATTCCAAACCCAAAATTAAAAAACATAAAGCTCCCCTAGCAGCAAATTCAATCACCTTGCCAGCTTTTGATGGACCTACTGGGGCAAACACTTTTCACTTAATACCTTTTGCCTCGTTAGCCATCTCTGATGGTAGTGGAGCTCACCTTCCATGGCTACAAGGCACCCCAGATCCAATTTCAACGGCTGTATGGCAGACATGGATAGAGATAAATACACATGTCGCCGACAAAATGGGGATAAGAGAAGGTGATGTAATTCAGATCCAATCTACCCAAGGTTCTATCAACGCTTTAGCATATCCACATCCGGCGGTTTCTCCAGATGTTATAGGAATACCAATTGGACAGGGACATACAAATTTTGGACAATATGCATCCAATAGGGGATCTAATGTAATGTCAATTTTAGCCCCTAATGTAGATGAAGGAACAGGTGCCTTAGCATGGGCATCTACACGAGTTAGTATCAAGAAAACTGGAGAATGGATTCGTTTACCGAAATTTGAAGGATCTGTACCAGCTATTCAAACAGAAGATAGGAAGATTATTGAAATAACCAACCATAGTTAATGTTATTGCAAAATGGGGTGTAGGTAATGTCTGAACAGACAAAACATAAATGGGGAATGGTAGTTGACATTGATAAATGCACAGGATGTCAAGCCTGTGTTGTGGCCTGTCAATCTGAAAATAACTTGCCAATTAATACAGAGGAAGATTTTAACCAAAAGAGAGCCTTCGAATGGATTCGTATAGAACGTTATTGGGAAGGAGAATTTCCTAATGTTAAGGCCAGATTCATACCAGTAATGTGTCAACATTGTGAAAATGCCCCATGTGAGCCAGTATGCCCTGTATATGCCACTTACCACAACAACGAAGGTATGAATGTACAAATTTATAACCGTTGCGTTGGTACTAGATTCTGTGCAAACAATTGCCCATATCAGGTAAGATATTTCAACTACTGGCAACCAGTTTGGCCAGAAAGCCTAACTAACCAGTTAAACCCAGATGTCACTGTCAGGTTTCGGGGTATAATGGAAAAATGTACATTCTGTGTTCAAAGAGTTAGGCGCGCTGGCAGAATAGCAGTTCAAGAAGGACGAAGTATAAATGATGATGATATGGATTCGGAATCTGGTATGTACGCTCCTGCCTGTGTTCGATCCTGCCCAACAAATGCTCTAATATTTGGTGATATAGGAGACCCTAATACGAAAGTTTCTAAGATGAAAAACGAAGCTTTAAGTCCAGGTGGACGAGGATACCAATTACTTAACCATTTAGGTACTGAACCTAACGTAATTTATCTAAAGAAAGTCGACAAGGAAGCGAAAGTTAATGGCTCACACTGATACTAATACACAAAACAATACTCCTGGCACAGCAGGTGAAATTACTCAAGATATCCTAGCTAAAAACCTAGGATTCACACCTGCATCTAAAAAAGTCCTCTTAGTATTGGGAGTTTTATTCGCTATTGGAGTTGTTACATTTGTATTAAGAGCTATCGATGTTGGATTTGAGGATCGATCGCATTGGGGATACTACGCAGCAGTTTTCGCCTTTTTGTTCACGGCTTGCTCCTCTGCGCCAATGCTCGCCTTAGTTCCAAGACTAACTAAGGCTTCATGGGGAAAGCCCATGCATCGGGCTGCTGAGTTATTTGCAGTGGTTGGATTATTTAACTTTATAATTTTCATCCCTATGCTCTTCATGCTCCCTTCAGGCAGTGGGCGATTTACAATGTGGTTTGTAAGTAACTGGCGAGAAGGTTGGCCTCCAGGTGCTCCTCATACATGGGATATGCTGGGATTATTAGGATTAGCCCTTACAGGAATGGCTCTCCTTTATGTCTCATCATTGCCTGATTTTGCTGTAATGAGGGATCATTCAACTGGCTCCAGACGCAAGCTATACTCTTTACTAGCTTCTAATTGGCACGGTAGTAAAAAACAATGGTTTTTTATCAAAAATAGGGTGGGTATTCTAGGAGCTTTTTACTTCATGATGTTAATTTTCACCCATTACTTGATCAGTGTTGATTTTTCAATGAGTTTGGTTCCTGGATGGAAAGATGCTATTTACCCGGCATTTCATGCCTTACAAGGTTTACAATGCGCAGTAGCAATGACCCTATTAGGTATGTTCATGTTAAGGCAATTTGGAGGACTGAAAAACTATATCGGCCTAGATCAGTTCTGGGGACCAGCAAAACTGCTATTAGCAAGTTCACTTCTTTGGTTTTACTTCTGGTGGTCAGGATTCATTATTTATTGGTATGGCAGAACTCCAGCTGAACAGGATGTGCTTAAGTTTATTATGTTTGAATCTTACCGAACACCATTTTTTATAGCATTTGTACTATGCTTTGTGGTTCCACTTACAATGTTAATTTGGAACAGGATAAGAAAAAGTATTCTAGGACCTACATTAATAGGTTTATCTGTATTAATTGGAACCTTCTTCCATAGAATAGCGGTATATGTATCAGCTTTTTCAACTAAAGATGTTAGCGCCCATAGTCTGGGAGGAGTTCCAGCGGCCACATTGCCAAATGTTGGTGACGTTCTGATGATTATTGGAGCAATTGCTGGTGCTGCGGCAGTATATTTAATAGCGTCTAAAATAATCCCAACGGTATCTATGTGGGAGGTTAAAGAAAATCTGCTATATAGGCGCGAATCAACATTTAAACGAACCAAGGTATTGATTTTGGGGAAACCAGAATAGTCCAGATATATTAGAGAGGAACACGTTGCAGGAACGGGTATATATAGAGCCAAAAGACATTAATAAAGACCTTATGAAGGGTATGACAGAAACCCCTCTTTGGTATTGGATTGCAGTTGGATGCCTAGCCTTAGGACTTCTATCAGCAGCTATTTCATTCGGAATCATGACTAACAAAGGTTTAGGAATGACAGGACTGAACAGACCTGTATTTTGGGGATTTTTTATAACAAATTTCGTTTTCTGGGTTGGGATCAGTCATGCAGGAGTTATGATATCTGCTATATTGAGACTAACAGGAGCAGAATGGCGTCGTCCAGTTACTCGAGCTGCTGAAGTATTGACTATATTCACTCTTCTTACTGCTGCCTTAATGCCTTTAATTCATACTGGAAGACCCTGGAGAATTCTATATTGGTTCCTTCCATATGACTTCTCAAGAGGCATATGGCCTGACCCAAGATCACCTCTCGTATGGGATCCGGCGTCTATATTCACATATCTAACTGGTTCAATCCTTTTTGTTTATGTGGCATTAATACCTGATTTAGCAGTAGCAAGAGACCGGAGTACCGGTTGGAGATTCATCCTTTATTCAATACTTTCACTTGGATTCAGAGGTAACCCTAGACAGTGGAAACTTCAAGCAGTAGCAGGCATATTGCTATCAGCCCTAATACTACCAGTTTTCGTATCAGTTCATAGCATAGTATCATGGGACTTTGCTGTAAATATTGGTGTAGAAGGATGGCATGCCACTATCTTTGCACCTTATTTTGTTATTGGTGCTGTTCATTCTGGTGTATCTGCTGTTGTAACAATGATGGCTCTTATGCGATGGCTATGGGGATGGGACAAATATATAAGACCGGAGCATTTTGATGGATTAGGAAGACTTTTAATAGTGGTAGCTTGTACATGGTTTTACTTTTTCATTATTGAATTCTTCTTTGGAATGTTCTCGCAAGAATCTCCAGAACTAGCTCTGAGACATCTACAAATGTTTGAATGGCCATATAATATGCTTTTCATAATATTTCTTCTAACAGGATTTTTCATACCCGTTCCTTTATGGTTATTTAGGAAGGTAAGAAGAAATATAGCTCTGATGTTTTGGTCATCCATTCTAGTAAATATTGGTATGTGGATTGAACGATTTATAATAATCGTACCAAGCCTTCAGCGAAAGCAACCATTTACTTTCGTATGGGGGTCATACTCACCAAGTATAATAGAAATTCTAATAGTACTTGGAACTTTTTGCATGGTGGGCTTGGGATTGCTTGCCTTTTCAAAACTCTTCCCCTTAATTCCGATATTTGATATTAAAGAAGGGCAAATTCTTCATGAAGATATAGAAATAGGGAGAGTTAAAGTTCCGGGAGTTATAAAAGAGTAAAAAGAGGTGGTATCTATGGCTAACAAGCATATACTCGGGCTATTCTCAGACATTGATAAACCTGCGAATGCCTTAGATAAACTTAAGGATTCAGGATTTGACGAAAGTGATTTGGATATCCTAACAGATACTCCATATCCAGAAGGTACTTTTGGTGAAAAACACACTTCCCATAAACTTTTCCGCTTTCCTCTAATAGGTGCAGCGTGTGGGTTTGCAGTTGGATTGTTAGTAACAGCAGGAACTCAGCTAGCATATCCTCTTGTAACAGGAGGAAAGCCCATTTTAAGTATACCTCCTATGGTAATAATTATGTATGAAGGAACCATGCTAGGAGCAATACTTATGACAATCCTAGGTATCCTTATCGAATCCAGATTGCCCCGTCTTATAATGGGAGCATATGATGAAAGAATAACTGAAGGTCATGTTGGAATAACAGTAACATGTTCTGAAGATAACGTCCCAAAGGCCCGCAAAGCACTTGAATCAGCAGGAGCTATAGATATAAAAGAAGCTTGAAATCAGCTAAATATATTGGAAGAATTTCATTAATGTATTTGAACAAAGATATAAAAAAATTAACACTAGTGATATTAATGCTACTATCAACATGTATGATAGTAGGTTGTTTTACACGTACTGGGAGTAATAAAGTACAGATTTTTACTGAGATGCACTATAGTCAATCTTACAGATCTCAGGAAATTCCTCGTCTCCTACCGCCAGAAGGTGCAATACCAATTGACGGTAAGGGTATAGAATATTCACCAGAAGAGGCAAAGGAACTATCAAATCCCATTCCTAATAACAGTAGTGTTTTATCACAGGGAGCAGAACTTTACAGAGTTAATTGTTCCACATGTCATGCTGCTGATGGCAAAGGTGACGGACCAATGGCAGAATTTCTAAGAAAATGGAACTATAGTAATCCTGCCGATCTTACTGCTCCTACCACCCAGAATCGTAGTGATGGAGATATTTTCTCTTCTATTAGCTACACTATCTTTGGAAGGCCGGGGATTTCCCCCATGCCAGAATTCAGTAAATTACTTGAGCAAGACGAAATATGGTCCCTAGTTCACTATATAAGAACCTTAGATTGATTTTTAATTTATTGTAGTCTTGTTAATAATTTATCCTTAGATAGTTTCGTTAAGATAGGCTTAGAATTTTATTACGAGCATACTTTGCAACTTTTACTTTAGTATGTCATTATCAAAACTATATCCCAGATATACATCACTAATAAAAATTAAGTCTTTATAGTGATTCAGGTTAATATGATAAAAACTTACAAAGGATCATTTAATTGGAGTAAATGGACAGCTATATTTTTGATACTAATAGCTAATATAGTTATAACAGGGTGTTTGAATAATTTTGAAGAAAAATCACTGAATGAAAGAGCAATCAAATTAGATAAGACGTTAATTTGTCCTGTATGTCCTGGTGAAACAATAGATCAATCTCAGGTAGAAGTAGCAAAACAAATGCGAGCTATAGTTAGAACAATGCTAATAGAAGGAGCATCTGATGCTGAAATAATAGATTTCTTTGTTGATAGATATGGGATATCAATTATTGGGGATCCTCCAAAGCAAGGAATTAGCCTTATTGCTTGGATAGTACCTTTGGTAGTATTAATTTTAGGAGGGCTAATATTATTGCTTGTTGTAAAAGCTATGGGTAAACCTAACTTAGTAAGTCTACCTAAAGCAAAAACTCCAGTGGATTCATCTATTAAACCTTACCTTAAAGAAGTAGACATCGAATTTGATTCTATAAATCAATCCAATATTGATGATTAGTGTATTGTATAAATATAAAAATAAAAGAGGATTTATAATTTGGCCGAACTAGGATCATTATCTCTTTATATAGCCTTAATTTTGGCCCTTTATTCGATAGTGGGCTCTTTATTTGGTGTATACAGAAATTCGCCCCGCTTGTTAAGAAGTTCACAACTCGCTACCTACATGACAGTTCCTACACTAATAGTGGCTACGATTTGTCTCATCATAGGTTTTGTGACCAAAAACTTTGAGATTGAGTATGTCTATGCTCATAGCAACCAAGCTATGGAACCTATATATACATGGGTAGCCTTCTATGGAGGTAATGAAGGCTCATTATTATTTATTGCTCTAATGTTATCTGTTATGAGTGCAATAGCCATGCTATGTAGTCCACGCAGTATAGATAATATTCGTCCTTATGTTATATCGGTCTTAATGGCGGTTCAGCTGTTTTTTTTGAGTGTAATAATACTCCTGGCAAATCCTTTTACTAAAATGCTATTTATTCCAGAAGATGGTCAGGGTCTAAACCCTCTACTAACCCACCCAGGGATGTTTATACATCCACCTATGCTAATGACTGGATTAATTGCTGCAACCGTCCCATTTGCATTTGGAATCGGTGCACTAATTGCTGGTAAAACTGGAGATGAGTGGGTGGATTCTGGCAGAATATGGGGCATTGTATCGTGGGCTATCTTGGGAATAGGGCTATTACTTGGAGCATGGTGGGCTTATACCATTCTTGGCTGGGGTGGATACTGGGGGTGGGATCCAATTGAAAATGCAGGTTTAATGCCTTGGCTTGGCTTGACTGCCTTCATACATTCCATAATGGTTCAAAAACGTAGAGGAATGTTCAGAATGTGGAATATTGTCCTAATAATAGTTACTTTTGGACTAGCTCAGTTTGGAATGTTCCTTAACAGAGGAGGTCCAGTTGTTTCTGTTCATTCATTTGCTGCTTCTTCCCTGGGATGGGTATTCCTAGCTTTCATGGCTTTTACCATGATTTTTTCATTCAGCCTATTCTTCTTCAGATATAATAAGCTCAAGGCGGATCGGAGTATAGAATCTCCATTATCTAGGGAGGTAGCATTCTTAATAAATAACTTACTGCTCTTACTTATCGCGTTCATTACTATGTGGGGAGCAATATTCCCATTAATAACCCAAGTGTTCAAAAATCAGACCGTTTCAATAGGAGCTCCATTCTACAATCAGGTCAATGGCCCTCTATTCCTAATCTTAATTTTCTTGATGGGTATTGCACCTCTCTTACCTTGGCGTAAAACAGCTTTCTCAGACATAAAGTATGCCTTGCTTTTCCCTGTAAGCTCAGCCATATTGTTTATGCTTATTCTGTTTGTTATTGGAATACATCAACTTTATCCTCTAATCGCCTTTGGCTTATGTAGTATGGTATTTTTTTCAATAAGCCGAGAATGGTACAAAGGTACTAGACTTCGTGCAAAGCGAACTAGAAATATATTTAAAGCGTTTGTTAATCTCATTACCTCTAATAGACCAAGATATGGAGGCTATATTGTACATATAGCAATCATATTTTTAGCATTCGGCGTAGCAGGTTCATCTTTTTATAAAATACAGGAAGATATAATTTTAGCTCCTGGAGAGTCGGTTTCTATTTCAGATTATGATGTAAAATATATCAATTCTAGAATAATTAAAAAATCTGACCACACACAATATCTAGCTGATCTAACTGTGTATAAAAATTCTAAGGAAATATCAAAAATGACAGCTTGGAGAGCATATTATCCAGATTTCCGAATGGCCTCAACAAAAGCTGCAATCAGATCCACATTACTGGAGGACCTATACATAATCAATAGCGAATTCCTAGATGACGGGAGTGGAGTATTTAGAATCACGGTTAATCCTTTAGTTATTTGGATATGGATTGCAGGACCTATTCTCATTTTCGGTACTATTATAGCCCTATGGCCCCAAGCTAAAATGGCAAGATCAAAAATTAAGGTTAAGCCACTTAAGAACGTATAAAATATTATCCTTTCATTTCAAAGATAGTCTGGTTTTAACCGTTAGATTAGGAGAGAAAAATGATACCCACCATAGTTGGTGTTATACTTTTAATAGGTGTTGCTATAGTAGTTTCATCACCATTTCTTCCACTAGGAAGAAGGTTTAAGTCCCACTATTTATCAAATAACCTTAATGAAATATTAGCTAAAAGAGATAAATTATACGAGGAAATGAGGGTTCTTGAATTAGATCACGAACTTGGTACCTTAGATTATGAAGATTATAATTCTCTAATAAATTCACTCCGAATAGAGGCGGCACAATTAATTAAAAAACAAAATGAATTACAGTCGAAAGATTTAGATGAGGTACTAGAGAGTGAAATAAAAGCCTTTAGAGAGTTAGGTCAATTTAATAAAGATTATGATCCCCCAAAGATATAATTTGAATACCTTGAAACATAGAGTATACATCCTGTTGGTTATAATGGTTCCGATATTTCTTATCTTGGTTACTATTCCAACAGCAAATGCTCAAAACACAACCATTTTATTAGGTAAATTGGTGAACAAAACAGATCCCAATATAACAATTCCTGACTTACAGATAAAACTGAGTAGCATTTCTTTGAATGGCAACATTAATGAAAAAACCACGAAAGTAGCGAAGAATGGTGAATTCAAATTTGAAGGCATTATACTTCAAGATGGGGATATACACACATTATCTTGTGATTATCAAGGAGTCAGTTACGGTATACAAGTACCGTCATTGCCTATAGATAAGCCTATAATTCTAGATATATATGAGACCGGAGCTAATTTAGAATCAATTATTTTACCAAATGACATTTTGATATTAGGATGGGTTGACCAAAAACAAGGAGTTCTGGGTGCCTTAGAGAATATTAATGTTTTTAACACTAGCAAACGAACATTCGTTTCAACACTAGAAACTCCGGGCTCCATGAATTTCCTACGTTTTTCTCTTCCCCCAGACTATCTTAACTTGGATGTTCAATCAAATCTTATAAATGGTCAAATAGTTCATGTGGATAAAGGTTTTGGGGTAACCACTCCGGTACCACCTGGAGATCATGAAATAATGTTTACCTATCTTATTAAATACAATGGAACAAGCCTTACGTTTGAACGAGGATTTCCATTAGGTGCTACTTCATTTACCATACTCATCCCACAAGACTTAGCAACTCTACATTCAGAAAACCTAGAACCAATAGGAACCACAGAAATCGGAGATACAACTTTTACACGTCTCCGAGGACAAAATATTACCCGAGGTACTAAGATTGTTATTAAAGTGGAGGGATTACCAAAACCCAATAATTCATTTTTATTTGGAGATACACCCGGGCCAGCTACGATTGCCTTAATTGGTATATTTGTAATATTTATCCTAATTATTATAATTT
>CAYTFF010000013.1:0-1923 GCA_964437045.1 uncultured Dehalococcoidia bacterium | reverse complement strand
GACCCAATACTAATACCCTGCCATCTAACAGACAAAAACTTATAGAATCTATCGCGAATCTTGACATACAATTTCAAAATGGATCAATAGATGAAAGCCAATATAAAAAAATTAGGTCCCTTCTTAAAAAACAGCTAGTTGAAGCAATTACCAATATTAGCCAAGATACAATAATCAAGAAAACCAAATGACAAAGCGCAATATATTAATAATTCTGATCATTATTCCTATAATCGGCCTAGTGACATTGTTTGGGACAGCACTTATTAAAACCAAAGAACCTAGGACAGGTCTTGTAGTAAACTCAAGTTTTTCCGAATCATCTATTGATCAAATGTTAGCCCCAGACTTTACTGTTAAAACACTAGATGGACAATATGTCACGCTATCAGAATTACAAGGGAAAGTAGTGATGATTGACTTCTGGTCTTCATGGTGCCCACCTTGCCGTGCTGAAGCTTCAGAACTAGGAACAGTTTTCAACTCTTATGAAAATTCTGATCTTGAATTTATTGGTATTGCAATTTGGGATAGAAAGCAACAAGTCGAGGAATTTGTACGTCTCTATAACGTCCCATATCTAAATGCCTTAGATGACGATGGAATAATTGCAATTGATTACGGCGTTAGAGGTATACCTGAAAAATATTTTATAAACAAGAGTGGTTATATAGTAAAAAAATTCATTGGTCCTTTGGACAGTACAAAACTTAAAGAAATTTTAGATCTTTTACTTCTTGAAAACCAATAATTTATGCCTTCTTTTTGTATACCCATACTCTAGAAGCTACCTTGTATCCAAAAATGATATTTTTACCTTCTACATCTAAAGATATTACACCTTTAAATATAGCTGCCTCTTTGATAGTGAACAAGGTTCCCGGTAAAAAGTTAGAGTCTACCAGATATTCCAGCAAATTCTGATCCTCTTCAGGTATACCACTAACTATATATGATTCACCTACATTGGCTTTATCCAAAGTTATCTCATTCTTACTAGGTGGCTGGTATGCAGTACCTGGTATACGATGACCAAATGGACATGTGGTTGGATTTCCTAATGCTATCTCAATCTTGGCCTCTACATCAGGAGAAATAGCATGTTCCAAGCGATGAGCTTCTATATGAGCCTTATGTAGTTCAAGACCTAATAAATCTGTAACCATTCTTTCAGCAAGTCTGTGTCTTCTGACCATCCCTTCTGCTAAGGTTGCACCATCTAATGAGAGTTTTACTTCCTTGTTTGATGTCATCTCAAGAAGTTTATCTTTAGACATTCTACGTATCATTGCAGCTACTGAAGGCAAAGATGTCCCCAAGCCTTCACTTTCTGGCATATTACGAAGCTCATCTGCTAATTCTGTGAGGGTGGTTTTTCTTTCCTGTTCTTTTAAATTATATATAGCCAGCAAATAATTTTCTGCAACATGAGTAAGTTTGTGCTTTTTATATAGA
Source organism: uncultured Dehalococcoidia bacterium (assembly GCA_964437045.1). GTDB lineage: Bacteria > Chloroflexota > Dehalococcoidia > Lucifugimonadales > CAYTFF01 > CAYTFF01. Next base: position 468 of record CAYTFF010000013.1, on the reverse strand, counting down.
TTTTCAATAGTATCAATCATTGCAACTTTTCACTCCAACCACTTGGGAATACTAATTTGAGATTAGCATTAAGATTACCAGGAGTCAATTAATTACCCGCGATACTGACTATTTAAGAGGCCCCATTTACCTCATAGGAACTTGTTAATCCAAGCTGTTTTCCAATATATTTTAAAGCGGGAATCACCTCTTGACCCATATATTTTAAAGTGCGCATCTGATCTTCATGTGTCATCGCTCCGTCGCCGGTACGAAATATAATAGTTCCTGGCCTGAGTTCCTCTAATAATGAACGAATTTTGGTAACAACAGTCTCTGGGGTACCTACAACCATTCCTGAGGTTGCAAGTTGATCCTCAAAGGATGCGGTAGCTCCAGCTCTTGCTCGTCCTTTGGAATCTATGGCTTCCATTTTTTTTTGCCTGATTCGGGCTTCGCTACTAGTATAACCCGGAGGGCTCATTAACC
>CAYTFF010000012.1:14078-16553 GCA_964437045.1 uncultured Dehalococcoidia bacterium | reverse complement strand
TGTATAAAGACATATAGTTCATCGGCGCTTGATCTAGAAGCTCTTTTAATTTCATTCGAACTGTTTTAGGAGAACCCGCTATTACCCCGTAACATTTAATAAGTTCTTTCCATGCAAAATCAATATCCCGTCCTCCTGGTTGTGAACGCTGCTTCATTTGAGGTATGGATTTGGGCGCTCTTCTGTTAGGGTAACCATTACCAGGATAACAATATTGTGCGTATGCTTTTTCAAACCTTACAAAATTTGCTCTGGCCTCTTCTTCAGCTTGTTTATCTGTATCTGCTACCCAAATGATTCGTGAAGTATTTGGAGTATGTTCAACTATATGGTTAATTTCATTTTCGGGATGCCCTTCCTTATACATTGTTTCAAGCCAGAGTTTTTTATATTTATTTAAATCTTTAGGTATTAGAGTTTGTCCTGTCATTGCGCCAATACCTAATTTAGCAGCCCTAACTACTGATTCAGGGCTACTGGCTGCATAAAAAACAGGAAGAAAAGGAGTTTGTACAGGCTTTGGTCTAACCTCTGTAGAAACAATATTGAAAAATTTTCCATGAAACGTTACTCGATTATTAGTCCATGCTTCGCGAATAATCTGTATTGCTTCAGAAAAACGGTCAGGGCCTTCCATCATATCGATGCCCATTGAATCGTAATCATACCAAATAAATCCTCTACCAACTCCTAACTCTACCCTGCCTTCACTTATTACATCGACCATTGCCCAATCACCTGCTATTCGTAAAGGGTGTCCTAATGGAACTACCACGGCTGCAACACCAATTTTAATGGTTTTAGTTCTCCCTGCTATGATACTTGCAATGGCTGTTGGGGAGGATGTAAGTGAGTAAGGAGAGAACACATGCTCTGTGAAATAAACCGCGTCGTACCCCATTGTCTCGGCCTGCACCAACGCATTTATACCTTCTTTAACTACCGTGACTTCATCAGCAATATCTGCATGATGCTGAAAATTTATGTTAGCTGCGAATTTAACTGGTTTCATTATTTGTATTGCTTGATGGTTAGTTTGATAGAAAAACTTTTTAAATTAATGGCACTATTATATAGGATTTTAAAAGAAAAAGTTTTTATCTATTCTTGTCGCTATAATTGAATTTCATCAATTAACTCTCGGTCGATTGACTTAAGATAAATTTCAAGTAAATCTACTTTGACGTTGATGATCTTCACTGGTATGATCCCACTGTAAACCTAAGAACAGGTTTGGATGGAATGATGGTAACTGGAAAAGTACAAACAGTACTTGGAGATATAGACCCTTCGTCTTTGGGTATAACTTTATTTCATGAACATTTGCTAAGTTTATTTTTTGCTCCTCCATCTGGAGGGGATTCTGGTAAAAATACAAAGTTAGGTAATCAGTCGAATGTCCCAAAAGATCCAAGAGCGAATCAGCCAATTACTTTAGAAAATGTTGGATGGATCCGTAGGTATGGCTCAATCCACCCGGATAATTTTGGACTACAAGATGAGGCCATACTTGTGGATGAAGTTCAATTATTTAAGAATTGTGGCGGAGGTACAATAGTTGATGCCACACTTCCTGTTATGGGTAGAGATCCAAGTGGCCTTGTAAGGATTTCTAAAGCAACAGGAATTCATGTTTTAGCAGGGTGTGGTCACTATGTGAGTGATTATCATCCACACGACATGCATGATCGGTCAGAAGAACATTTGGTAGATGAAATTATCCAAGACGTTACTAAAGGTTGCCAAGGTACCAAAATTAAGGCAGGTATAATTGGGGAAATTGGATGCTCTTCTCCAATTACCAAGAATGAACAAAAAAGTCTTAGGGCTGCATCTAAAGCACAACAATTAACAGGAGCTCCTCTATTAATTCACTCTGGTCGATCCGTAACTGCACCTTTTGAAGCTATGAAGATTGTAATAGAAGCTGGAGGAGATCCAGAGAGAACAATAATTTCACATGTTGATCGGACGTTATTTGATCAACAATCTATGGTACAGCTAGCTGAATTGGGTTGTTATTTAGGATTTGATCTGTTTGGACATGAAATATCATACTATAGGCCATCTTCTATAGATATGCCCAATGATGCCAAACGAATAGACCATATTCAAGGTCTAATATCGAAGGGGTATCTAGGTAAAATATTAATCTCCCATGATATTGGGCATAATATTAAACTAACTAAATTTGGTGGGTATGGTTATTCACATATTTTAGAAAATGTCATGCCAATAATGAGGCGTAAAGGCATGACTCAGGATCAAATAATGACAATTTTGGTTGATAATACAGCAAGAATATTGACGATGGTGTAAGCAAGGAGATTTAAGTGCAATTTGGATTTCATAGACAGATGAATAATTGGAATAGACAGCTTAGTTATTCCAGACTTCTTGAAGATCTACGAGAACAGGCCAAATATGTTGATGATGACTCTGGATTTGATGCTATTTGGCTTGCTGAGCATCATC
>CAYTFF010000012.1:3840-14068 GCA_964437045.1 uncultured Dehalococcoidia bacterium | reverse complement strand
AGGGCCGGAAGGTCTCAGTAATTCACCTAATCCTATATTAGTTGGTGCTGATATAGCTGCTCACACTAAGCGTGTACAAATAGGTATGTCTTGCGTAACAGTAACTGTCTGGAATCCTATAAGACTTGCCGAAGATCTTGCTATTTTGGATCACATGAGTAAGGGACGGTTAGAAGTAGGGTTTGGGAGAGGAGGATTCCATAGAGATACTGCTATATTTAACATGAATGCTGATCCTAGAAATGAAACAATATCTAGAGAATTAATGTACGAGAATATAGATATAATTTTGAAAGCTTGGACAAACGAATTTTTCTCACATCAGGGACCAAACTATTTGATACCACCTCCAAATATTCCTCACCATACTTTTAGTGCAACAGAGAGGGAATATGTGACGAACGGAGACATTACCAAGATTTGTGTGGTGCCTAAGCCTTATCAACAACCCCATCCACCTCTTTGGATGATGGTATCTTCTGAGAAGAGTGTACGATATGCTGCAGAAAATGGAATGAATGCTATGTCTGCTGGATTATCTACAGATACATTATCAGAATTAGTAGATATTTATGCTCAAATTAGAACCCAGAAAGAAGGCAGGGAATATCAAAGGGGAGAATGTTGGGCAGTATCACGGCCAGCCCATGTAGCTGTTACAATGGAACAGGCAAGGAAAAATTTTGAGGAGCCATTATTAAGGCAACACAATTATCAAGCCCATTACAGAGATGATCCACAGGCGTTTCTAAAAACAATTTATGGTAATCCAAATGAACGATCAGGCTCAAATATAGAGATCACTTGGCAATTTCTATTAGACCGCAGTAGTTTTGCGGGTTCTCCTGAAGATGTAATTGAGCAGATAGCTAATTTGCAGGAAAAAACTGGCATTGGATATATTAGTTGCTATATGGATCCAGGGGGAATCCCACATAAAGATATTATGAGTTCTATAGAACTTTTTGCATCAAATGTCATACCTGCTTTTAAGTGATTTTGTATACTATTAACTCCAGAAAGGTTACAGGAATTTGATATTTAATTTGCCAATGCAACTAGAGAAACGCCAAGTATAATCATCAATGATCCTAAAATTCTTCCTTTACCAAAAGGTTCTTTTAGTAATAGAGAGCCTAGAAGAACTGCTAGAACAATTCCAATCTCCCTGGCTGGTGCAATATAGCTGATAGGGCTAAATGTTAATGCTGTTAAGATCAGAACATATGAAAGAAAATCAAATGCACCCGCTCCTAATATTCTTACCTTATTCAAATTCCATTCTGCCTGTATTGACGGCATTCCATGTAATCTTAGGATAATAGGAAACATAGATATAGCAGTACCCAATGTCATAGAATACATATACATTACTGGGTTTATGTGGCTTACACCTACTTTATCCCAAATTGAATATATAGCGATAATAATACCAGTACCAACCGCATAGCGCAGTCCAGGTTCCCTGAGGAATTGCAATGGTTCCTTTATAATTTCTTTGATTCGTCCCCACCAATAAACAATACCTATTCCTAATATAATTATTAAAATCCCGATTAATCCTATTGATGAAACTCTTTCATTTAAAACAAAGATGCCCAATATTGGTACTAATATCGGGGCCATGCCACGAGCAATTGGATAAACTAATGAAAGGTCTGCATTTGTGTATCCTCTTGCTAGTAAGATGTAATACAAAATATGAAGTATTACAGTGCCCAAAATGAACAAAGCACCGATTGTGGTGAAAGGCTCTTGTAAGAATAATATGACCCCTAATGGTATTAATAGGATACTGATGGAAATTAACATCCACCAGGTAAAAACCTCGCGGTTTGTTGATCCTTTTAAGAGAAAATTCCAAATAGAATGGGAACAGGCGGATAGTAAAACTAAGCTTAGGGCTAATGGAGTCATAGTATCATCAGTTTCCTATTAACAATCCTGTATAGTTAAATTCTTATCTTAATTGTAGATTTCATAGGTGTTGTTTATAGTATAGGACTTGCTACTTCATTTGTAATTAGAATATATTGATTCTAGCATCGTCTTAATAAGGAAACCAGATCGATCAAATAATTGAACTTTTGGTGGGGTATGACTGCTTTAAATAAGGAAGAACGAATAAAATTGAAACTTGTCATGGAATTAGCAGGATTACAATTAACAGATGAGGAAATAACTGAATTAGGTCCTTTGAGCGATAGCATTAGAAAACAACTAACATTACTTCATTCAATAGATTTGAATGATGAAGGTCCGGCAGTAATATATTCGGCTTTTTGAAATAATTAAGCAGAGATTGATGATGAATAACACTGAATCCAGCTTATGTTTTCTTACAATCAGCGAAGCTAGTAGTCTCATTAGAACTAGAAAAATTTCGCCTGTTGAATTAACAAAAGCCTTCCTCAACCGAATAGAGAAACTTGATTCTACTCTCAGAGCTTATATCACAGTACTATCCGACCATGCGGTAAAAGATGCAATTAATGCAGAAGAATCAATTGTCAAAGGACACTATAAGGGGGCACTGCATGGCATACCAATTGCATTAAAAGATATCTATTGGACTAAAGATGTTAGAACTACAGCAAATTCTAGAATTCTTGAAAATTGGAAACCTTCTGAAAATGCTACTGTAGTAGAAAGATTAAAAAAAGAAGGTTCAGTGCTTCTAGGCAAGCTAAATATGAGTGAATTTGCTACCTTAAGCCCAGATGATACGTCGCTAATTATGCCAACGAGAAATCCATGGGATCTTACTCGTATACCAGGAGGATCAAGTAGCGGTGCTGGCGCTGCTATTGCATCAGGATTATGTATGGGTTCCTTAGGATCTGATACAGGTGGATCTATTAGAGGGCCAGCTACTTTATGCGGTATCGTAGGATTAAAGCCCACTTATGGCCTTGTAAGTAGGTATGGGGTAGTTCCATTAAGTTGGACTATGGATCATTGCGGTCCAATGACTTGGACCGTAGAAGATACAGCTATTATGCTGCAGGTAATAGCTGGGTATGATTCTGGTGATTCAACTAGTAGTAAATCAACTATCCCAAACTATTATGCCTATCTTGGGAAGTCTGTAACCGATATTACTATTGGGGTACCTCGTAAATTCTTGGCTTCTTTAGAGAAGCATATTCATAAAGAAGTTATTTATGCGTTCGAAGACGCATTAAAAGTTTGTAAAGATTTAGGGGCTAATGTAGTTGATATTGAAATACCTTCCATGGATTATGCCAAAATTACCGGATCGGTCATATGGCTAAGCGAGGCCTATTCGTATCATAAACAAAACCTTATGCTAAACCCAAACTCCTATGGCAAAGTGGCTAGAACATTATTTAGGGCGGGCGGGTTATTTAGCAGTGGTGATTATATACAGGCCCAGCGAATGCGGTCTCGGATAAAAAGGGAACTAGAGGAAATTCATAAAAAGGTTGATTTGATTGTAACTCCCACATACGCTAGCCCAGCTGCTACATTTAAAGACTCCAATCCATTGGATCGGATTATGAGTGGAATTAATTTTTCTATTATATTTAATTTAACTGGGCAGCCAGCTATATCAATTCCCATAGGTTTCTCTAAACATGGTTTGCCAATAGGCATGCAAATTGCTGGACGTTCGTTTGAAGAAGCATCAGTCCTCAAATTAGCGTATGCTTATCAGCAGCAAAAAGCCTGGTTTAAAATTAGACCGAATCTTAGAGATTAGAAGATGGGAACTGGTAAAAATATAGGGTTAGACCTGCCATCATGTCCACGTTATAAAGTGGCTGCTATTCAATATAATCCATCCCTTTTTGATATAAAAAAAAATATTGAAGAACAGTTAACTATGGTTGAAGAAGCAGCAACTAATGACGCTAAACTTATAGTTCTAGTAGAAATGGCGACAGCAGGATACTGTTTTTATTCAAGACAAGATATTGCACCATACGTTGAGGTGATACCTGGTTCAACGACAGAGAGATTTGGAAAAATTGCTGCCAAGTATGATTGCTACATCGTAATCGGATTACCGGAAGTAGATACCTCTACGAATATCTATTATAACTCCATGGCCTTTATAGGTCCTCAAGGGTTTATTGGGAAATACCGTAAAACACATTCATTTATATCAGAAACTTTATGGGCTAAAGATGGTGATTTAGGATTCCCAGTATTTTCTACAGAAATAGGAAACCTAGGAGGGTTAATTTGTATGGATGCCACCTTCCCGGAAACTGTACGAGTTTTAACATTAAAGGGAGCTGATGTAATTTGTTTTCCAACCAATTGGTGTAATGAAAAAGCCCCGGACCCTTCTTGGATGGCTAGGTCATTTGAAAACGGTGTTTACACGATAGCCGCTGATCGCTGGGGCAATGAAAGAACTGTGGAGTTTTCTGGAGGGAGTGTCATTATAAATCCTGATGGCACTATTCAATCTCATCTTGATAATGGTAATGGAATAGTTTACGGAGTAGTTGATATACAAAAGGCAAGAGACAAGACTTTTGATGAAGAGATTGGTGGTAATAAACTTCAAGATAGGAGACCTATTGAATATTCCACCATTGTACAAAATTCCTACTTGTATAGTCCGATGGAGTTTTTCACTCTATATGCGAGACCAGGCTTACCGAAAGGGAAAAAATCTTTAATAACAGTGATTCAATCAGACTCAATAATTGGCGATTACGAAGCCAACTTAGGTAAATTGGAAAAATTATTTGATAAAGTTCCGAGTGAGAGTGAATTAGTTGTGTTACCTGAATTGGCTTTATCAGGTTATCCAAATTCACCTGACGTGGCGAGAAAAATGGCTGAGAATCTATCTGACAGTAGTACCATCAATTCGCTGACTAAAATTTCTAGGAAATTTGATCTTTATATTGTGACTTCTGTTATAGAAAGGACAGGGCAAGAATTTTTTAACACGGCAGTCATTATTGGTAAAGACGGTATTATAGATAGCTATAGAAAATTACATCTTACTGGAGAAGATAGAAAATGGGCTAAACCTGGAGATGGTGGTATAAAAATCTTAGATTTACCGCTAGGAAGGATAGGGTTGATGTTAGGGTATGATTCTATATTTCCAGAGATGGCCAGATGTTTAGCTATTCAGGGAGTTGACCTAATTTGTATTCCAGGAGCTATGTCTTTTCCTGAACCAACATCTATGGGTGCAACTAGTATTCCATTACCAAAAGGGATTGATAGAGGCCAGAGTGATGTCCACTGGCATCTTATAAGATGCCGTTGTGAGGAAAACAATACAATGGTAGCGTTTGCTAATCATACAGGGGGGTCTTATTTTGGACGAAGTGGCATTTTCAGTCCTCGCCGTGAAGGTGAGCCTAGATATGAAAAAATTGCCTCATTCGATACTGACGAGATTATAACACTAGAAATGGATACATCTTCTTTGGATGGAGCTTTATATCCGACATCACTTATAAGAAATAAAGAGTTGATTCGGATGAGGTTGCCTCATTGGTACGATCAAATAGTAATGCCTCAGGATTAATAGAGTTATCTGAAATAGAGTTTCAGATAACTCTATTAGGTTTGTTTATGGAGAGTCTGCTAGTTCGTACATGCTAGCTCCAAGGCGAACATATCCAGGTTGATCTATAAGAGCCTTCGCTACCCTAGATCTATGTTCGAAACTTGTTCCTAGTTTCATAGTCATTGCATTAGTACGCCTAAACCAGAGGTTGAGGTCAAATTCCTGCATGAAAGCCAGACCTCCATGAATAATATTTGAATGGTGTCCTATTGCCAAACATTTATCATTACAAAAAGCTTTTGCTTGAGACACCTCTACGCTAGCTGGTAATCCTTGGTCTATTCTCCAAAGGGCTTCATAAGTAAGCATTTGCCCTCCGTCGACCCAGATAATCATATCTGCGCATGGATGTGCTATAGCCTGGAATGCGCCAATTGGTTTACCAAATGCCTCTCTTACCTTTGCATATTCCATTGCTAAATCTACTTGTTTTCTGGCTGAACCAACCATCTGTGTGCAAAGCAAAGCTGTTCCAATATCTAAGACTTGTTCAATTATTGGCCAACCTTCATCTATTTTACCAATTAGGTTTGACTTGGGTATCCTTGCTCCATTAAATACTAATTTACTTTGTTTTTCTTTTGCCATATTGATTAAAGGTGTTTCGGTAATTCCTTCTGTTTTTGTATCTATAAGGAATAAAGATATACCTTCATTTTTACTGGATGCTTGAGAAGTACGACAAGCCACCAGGCATTTTTGTGAGCTATTGAATGACTCAACAAAAAGTTTAGTGCCATTGATAATATAAGAGTCACCATCGGGATTAGCGTTAGTTTTAATAGTTTCAGGCAGAAGTCTATGGTCTTTTTCGATGATTGCCCATGTAAGTACCATGTCTCCTGTAACTACCTTTGGTAGGACTTCACTAGATTGTTTATCATTCCCATATTTGCTATTTGCCAGAGCCGTTATCATAGTGCAATGAAATGGTACTGGTGCAGCAGCATAACCTAACTCTTCTAATACCAATCCTAGGTAGCTTAACGGGAGTCCTTGTCCACCATGTTTTTCTGAAACAGCCATACCAAGCCAACCTAAATCTGCTATCTTCTTCCATAGGTCAGCTGGGTAGCCGGTCGGATCATCTTCCATTGCTCTAATTAGCTTGGTAGTACATTCGGCCTCTAGAAATTCTCTAGCTGTCTTTTTAATAAATTGCTCTTCTTCATTTAGTATAAGATCCATTATGTTCGTCTCCTGGTCATTTTTGAATTTATTAGTTAAGTCAGTACTAGTAGCCTCTAGGAAATCCAAATCCTCTCCTAACTACCTGATCACGCATTATTTGAACACCACCATGATTATTAGCTGATACCCAGGCGGCTAGTAAATTGTGTGCGAAAACACCCTTCTCAATAGCTTCTTCTGAACCGTTCATAAGTTGAATATATGGACCTAAAATCTGGGCTACCATTTCAGTAGTTTTAATACCATGTTCTGGAGACCAAACTTTTTCGGCAGATCCCTCATAATTAAATGGCATATCACGTTCCACCATGGACATACTTCTCATTGTCATTAATCTTGAAACCTGAGCTTCTATCCAGAGTTCTGCTAATCTATCCCTTATTGCATCAACTACAGCAGGCGCATATCCATCAAGTTTATTGTGTTTAACCCAGTTTATAATATCCTCATCGCGTCTTACGGATATCAGATAACGAGAAGCACCTACTCGATCTAAGTTTAATCCCATAGCTCCAACATACCATCCCTTGTTTTCTTCACCTAATAAACAGGATACAGGAACACGGACATTATCCAGGAATACCTCGTTTGTTTGAGGAGTGGCGTAGGTGGTACCTGCTGGTGCCTTTGGATTATTTTGAAGGGTGTACATTGGTCTTATCGTAATACCTGGTGCGTCAATTGGCACTAGAAGAATTGATATTCCTTTATGGCGATAGGCATCTGGGTCCGTCCTAGCCATAAGGTATATATGAGTAGCATGATGTGCAGATGTGGAAAAGGTTTTCTGCCCATTAATTACGTATTCATCACCATCTCTAACTGCTCTACATTGGAGAGCAGCCAAATCCGCTCCTCCTTTAGGTTCAGTGAACCCTAGCGCTAATATAACCTCACCATTGATAAGTTTGGGAATAAAATATTCTTTTTGCTCATCGGTGCCCGCAGCCATTATAGCTGGAGCTCCACTACCAGCTCCACCCACAGTGAGTCCTACTCTTGCGAATTCTTCTTCAACAATATACTGGTCAATTCTACTTCCTTCTTGACCACCATATTTTTTTGGCCACACAATCCCTATCCAGCCACGTTCAGCTATTTTTTTGTATAGCTCTTGTACTTTGGGTCCGCGTTTACCTTCTTCTAACCCATCACCACCCATTTCCTCACGGATTGCTGATGTTAGATTATCGGCTATAAATTCACGGACATCTTTTCTAAGTTGTTCCTGTTCCGGCGTAAACGCGAAGTCCATTATATATCTCTCCTGGTTTGTTGATAGGAGTGTTTGAATTAATGTGTGGTTACTTAGTAATCTAAGTACCCAATTATGCCATAAATGGCACAATCAAATATTAGGTTCTGGTATAGATACCATAGCTAGCATGTGTATTCTATCACAATATTTGCTAGCGAGGTATATGTTTAATTTATGGCTGATCTAGATCAGTATTAAAAATAGGTATAGCTTCTTACAGGTTTTATATGAGCTTAATATATCTAAATAATCTAGGCGTGTTTAATGAGGTGTTCTGGAGTTTCGTCAGGGGGAGATGAAGGATACCTGGTCTCATTTTCGAGTTCAATCATATTTAAAACTACCTTTCCATTCTTGGTATTGATCCAGCGTAATGGTACAGGAGTTTTTACAAAATAGGCTTTGAATTTTCCTCCAATTCTCATCTTGTGTCCAGGCCCCCAGTAGAATAAATCTCCAACTTGCGCTTTGTATACGTCTCCTGTATTCATGTCATAATTTATCATTTCACCTTCAATAATGAGGGCAGCTTGATGATAATAGAAGTTAGAGATATTTGGGTTCATAGTATTGGTTGGATGTTTTGCAATACCAACAACCATACCTATATCTGTATCCCTAGGGTTAACTAGATCGATCTGTTGCCACCCATCGGTGGGCATCTGGGTTGAATCATCAAGCTGTACTGGCATAGCATTTAATGCGTTCCTAATAAATTTAATCAGAGGCATTTTGGGAGGATAAGATGGATTGGTTTTGGCTTCTTCAATTAGTTCAGGACGATTTTCTTCAGGAGGTGAACCGGGATAATTAATTTCCCCTTCTATATCAAATAGATTCAGTCTTTTCTTCTTCCCATCTGGCGTTTGAATCCATCTCCAAGTAGCAGGAGTTTTTACGAAATAAGCTTTAAACTTCCCACCGATGCGAATCTTTAATCCTGGAGCCCAGTAGAAAAGGTCTCCCTTATGTGCTCGATAAACAGATTTATTGTCTCTACATTGGACGACCATCTCTCCATCTAATATGAGGGCTGCCTGATGCCATTTAAAGATAGTATCAAAGACTTCATTTGAAAGATGCTGGGCCACACCAGCTGCAAAAACCAGGTTGCTATCCAATGGGTTGATTAGGTCTATTGAGTACCAATCATTGTCAACAGTTCCAGACGGGTCATCAACTTTGGTTGGTTGTACGCTTGTGGCTCCCTTTATAAGTTTCATCCTTACGGCAGTCCACTCGGTTCGAGGTGACATGATAGCCCCTTTTAGTTATTTATTTATATTATTGCGCAACTCTTGTTACATCTACTCTGACACATGAATCCAAACCACCGGAAATAGGATCAGTCCTAGCATTGTCGATTGGGAGCAAGGTGTTAAAGTGCACACCCATGCCTTTAGCTATAGGTCTACCTTTGGACAGAGCACCAAATCCCCCAGCTATACCTATTACTTCTGGGTGAACTCCCTGCGTTACTTTAACTGTACCTATTACAGATCCAGCCTCAGATTTCACCTCTATCTTGTCACCGTCTTGAATGCCCTTTTTCATCGCAGGTATAGTATTCATTAGGATTTTGTAAGTAGAAGGGTGTTGCTTTGCAAGTTCGTTTAGCCAAGGGTTTTGGGCACTATGAGTACCTGAGTGGATAGGTGCCCGGTAATTAACAGCATAAAAATCTTCCCTAGGATTTGGTGAAAAGGCCGGACAGGCCCTCCAATTTAAAATTGCTTTATAATCACTAGAATCCCAATCAATGCCAAGTTCTTTACTGACCTCTTCTACCTCTTCCCCTGCCCTTAACATATTCTCTAAGTAAATTGGGAATCTAACATCAAGAAATGCTGCTGGATATTTTTCTTCTACGGTTCGCTTATCCTTGTAGGAGCCATGTTTCTTAAACCAGTCCAGACCCATATCAGGTCCAAATTTAGATTTAGCTTGTCTATCTAGGATTTCAGCCCAGGTATACTTCTTATTAACGTCTAGCCTGAAAGGTTCCTTCAAATTATGAGCGTTTATAATGCGATAGAGATCTTCAGAAAAACCTGCTCGATGGGCTAGCTCAATAAGGACTTCTGTAAATTGCCTTGATTCCCCATAAGGTTCAACTAAAGGCTGTCTAAGTGACCAATAATAGTATCCAGTCGCGGGGTTAATCGGAGTTGAGCCTGCGTTCAGGAAAAGTTCCAATCTCTCCATAAACTGTT
>CAYTFF010000012.1:0-3819 GCA_964437045.1 uncultured Dehalococcoidia bacterium | reverse complement strand
GAAGTAGAAGATCAGCAAAGTTTGCCTGCTCGTCAATATGAGTTGCAAAATAGAGTACGAAGGGTACTTTTTTGAAAGCCTCAGCCGTTCGCTCTGGATTTGCACTAGTCATAAGCTGGTTATGACGAAACATGATTAGCATCTCTACCTTGTAAGGCAGGTTGAATTTTCCTGGATCCTCTAGAGTATGCTGGACCATCGCACTTCGATTTGTAGATATAGGAAGTAGACCGTTTACCCCAGTTGTATCGGGGGCAGATACTTCAAAATCGTAGTAGTCAGCTCCATGTCCTTGGGAACTATGAGGAACAATAAGGCCGTCAGAAGACGGGTGAGGAGCCCAACTACCATCTGGTCCAGTAAGATTTGTTCCTTGGTGGCTTCCTACAGAATAAAAAGCTCCCATTAGCATGTTAAGCACTTCAACTGCAAGGGCTGTAAACACGCCATGGTTATGAGCCCCAGCTCCTCTATATATGTTTACGGCAACGGGTCTATAGGGCACATCTTGTCCATCAATTCTGACAGTTTCGCCAATACTTGCAGCTTCACCAAATTCCTTCGCAATTCTTCGAATGGTATCTGCAGGGATGGTGGTAATTTCGGCTACTTTTTCAGGTGTGTAATTCCTGACTTCATCTTTTAACAGTTGGAATGCAGGTTTCCCAGTAATACCATCAATCGAATAGCTACCTTCTAAGGCACAATTATTGATCTGATCATTAAAAGGTTTGGCTGTGTTTTCATCAGGATCCCATACTAATGGAACCCCGTTTTTCCTAAGGTAATGTCCATCAGGGCCAATCAAGTAAGGAGCATTTGTTTTATTTTTCAGGAATTCAGCATCATATATTTCGAGTTCATTAACTAATACGTGTATAAGTCCGAGAAGCCAAGCACCATCTGTACCGGGTCTGATAGATACCCATTCATCAGCTTTACCAGCAGCGTTTGTTAATATAGGATCAACTGCTACTACCTTCATACCTCTAATTCTTGCGTCTGCCATTTTTTGCGACATCAAATTTGCAGCTAAGCCACCCATAAAGCCAGACTGATTTCCTTGTAAAATGAGGTATTTACAATGTTCTATATCGTAGTGAGAATGGAATGTGCCATTAGCTAAAAACATGGCTGAATGGAGATAATTCCCGCAGAAATATCCATACCAGGTAGTGTTTGGGGTGCCAAAGGCGGGAGCCCAAAGACCTTGGGCAAATTCAGCGCCTCCTTCCTCTACAGATGATGTGGAAAGCTGGACCTTTCTCGGGTCATCATCTCTAATTTTCTTAAGTTTTGCTGCAACAATATCTAAGGCTTCATCCCATGAAATCTCTTTCCATTTGGGGTCAATATCCATTCCTTTTTCAGGGTTTGTGCGTATTAGTGGCTTAGTTAGTCTACTTGGATCATAAAGGCTCATAGGGGCTGCAAATCCCTTCGCACAAAGACGACCATTGCCATGCGGACCGTGAGGATCTCCTTCAACTTTAACCACTACACCGTTTACTCTATGTGCTATTGTTGGGCATTCAGCAAAACACATGTCGCAAATACTATGAAGCCAGATATCTTCCTTTACCTTGGTATTAGTGCGCTTCTCATTTGAGAACACCTTTTTCAGGCTTAATAACGTCATAAGGTATAGTCCTTTCAGAATTTATTAAGTGGAACCACCGGATGATGGATAAATTCCAACTGTTAATGACATTTCAGGATGGCCGTCTAACTTAGTGTTTACGCCTTCCCCATCTCTAATATCTTCGTCATTTACCAATACTCTGGTCATAGGCCTAAGTTTACCGCCAGATCTAAACATTACTGAAGTAAATTGTTCTCCATACTTTTTGGACAGCAGTTTGAAACAATCTTGTACAGAGGCACCTGATTCTAAGGTCAGTTCTTCTTCCCCACATCCAAGTGTACTACTAAGTAATCCTAGATACTGAACCTTTATTTTCACGTTATTCCTAAGTTAGATAAATTTCGCGTAAATACCTACTCTAAGTACACAGTATCTTAACAGGTATCCTCCTAGGATAATAAAAGCACACGCAGCAATTGAGACAGATGCAAAAAATTGTCCTGAGCCTATAACATTGGCCGATGCGAGTGAAACTATTATTAAGGGAGCTACGAGTCCTCCGATTATAACTCCTAACCACCACGGTTTTCTGGAGTTACCGTGGGTTAGACGTCTTATTGATTCTTTAGCTGCAATATCACCTGAGGATTTGCTTTTCACATATGCGAAGAGAGCAATCCCATTAACAATAATTAAAATTAGAAGTAGTGGCCACATTACTGATCCAGTAGACTCTAGTCCATCCATACCTTCCGCAATAATGATTACTATGGGTAAAGCAGCGGCCCCGCATAGGAATGAATATGCAATACACACAATAGGAAGTAGGAAAGTATTCCAAAATGGTATGCTTTTCCACCAGGATAGTACCAGTCCACTGTAAGCCATGAAAGCTAAGGCAAATACCATGATACCGCCTCTTAAAAAGGAGCCAGCTAAGCTTCCTTCTCCCCATGGTAGGTCATGCCATATTACTGCAAGGATAAACATGAATCTTAGCCCCATAAGGATGGTAACAATTGTTGCACCTCTACTTATCCAACTGTGCCTGATATTCAAAAAAACATAAAAGGCGCGCCATCGTGCTTTCCCTGCACCAAGATGGGTAAATAGAACAAGTAGAGATAGTGTAGCTAGTGCTAAGCCAATCCATGCTCCAAGAATAGCTGTTGAATTTTCTATCACGTCAAATATTCGTAACACAATCTCAACAAATATAAGACCACCACTAGCACCGGAAAGGAATAGATAGAACGCTATTCGCCAATCCCAAGCGGTTTGCTCTCTGAAACTATCGATTACAAATTCCTGATTCACCCATCAACCTCCGACGTTTCACGATAGGCATCTAAGTAGAATATGCTAGGATCTGCACCAAGTTCTGGTCTCAGTTGGGTGCTTTCATTCCCTTTCTTAAGTTTTGAAACATGACTTTCAGGGTCATCAAAATCCCCGAAGTTTAGAGTTTTAGTTGGGCAGGCTTCAACACATGCTGGGTTTAACCCCTTGTCAATTCTGTCTACATTGAAGTTACATTTTTGAACTGTTCCAATTTCATGTTGCTGATATCCAACCTCTTCAAATGGTGTTAACTCTTTGCCAAAGTAGCCTGTTTTATCCTCATACATATAGCGAGCGTCATATGGGCAGGCTATAACACATGCCTGGCACCCAATACACCTATTACTGTTCATCATTACTATATTATCTTCTTTACGAACGTAAGTAGCATTTGTCGGACAGGCTTCAACGCAAGGTGGATTTAGGCAGTGATTACATCTTATAGGGAGAAACAGGCGACGAACATCTGGGTAGGTTCCCTCTTCCCTTTCTAGTACTTTCGTCCAGAAAATATTTGGAGGAGTAGAATTCTCAGATTTACAAGCTACGATGCAAGCCCAACATCCAATACATCTTTTTAAGTCTATTACCATTCCCCAACGAGTCATATTTATTACCTCCCGTTGTCTAATACAAGGCGCTTAGCTTTATGATTTCCCTTGTATCATTTCACTCTCATATTGTCAATATTCTGCCTATAGCATTAATTATGTTTTTTCATGGAAATATATCAATGTAGATATGTTATTAGCTAGATATTTATAATAATTTAGTGGAAAGCTCGTTGATTCAATTAAGTCTATTTGTTATATTTGGTCAAGAGGGGCTGTAGCTCATCAGGGAGAGCGCTTCAATGGCATTGAAGAGGTACGGGGTTCGAGTCCCCGCAGCTC